>JAICQW010000123.1 GCA_025937665.1 Nitrososphaeraceae archaeon
AAAAGCTATGAAGAGTATAAACAAAAGTATCAAGGTACAACTAAAGACCGATGCCATTTTATTCGGGTTTGTGGTTTTTTTGAGCTTTCAGGCACATTAGTAAAGAGACGACTGATTGATGCTAGTCTGTATTTTGATGTTTTCAACCCCACTCCTTTCTGGAATAAGGCAAAACCAATTATAGAAGGAATGAGGCAGACAAGACCATTTATTTATGAAAATTTCGAGCTTTTAAATCAATTGAAGTTAAAATGGTCTCAAAAGAGAACAATCGAAAATGAATAGTTCAATTTTATTCTGGCAGGGCTAGTTGAACATCCTGACCATATCCGTCATTTGATACAGTTTCAGGTAACTTCGCGCAGGTATTCTGCCATTTAGAAAATAAATTACTCTGAATTTTAGAAATAATTCCGAATTATGCGGAAATTAATTGGAACCTAGTCCAGCACTATTGCCATTGCTATAGGATTTGTACCTCTAATCTTGTTAAATGATCTAATCAGTGCTGTTAGAAAGCCGTATTTCTTATCAATCATAGAAAATACAATTGACGATTCTTTGAAATCAACAAACTTTGCTTTGCCATCAAACCAAGTTCCTTTAAGGGTTCCACGAATATCGCATGGCGCAATCCTAACATGAGGATTGTTCCTGATTCTCTTTACCTTGCCTGATTTGGAATCAGTTCTAAAATAAATAATCCCTTGGTATATAATGAACCAAATAGGAGTTCTTACTCCAGATCCATTTTTCTTGAAAGTTTCAATGTTAATGTACTTGAAGTTTGATAAATGAGATAGCTTGTCTTCAGTCATGTATGTTATGTAGACATAGAATGGACTTATTAGTGATTTGAAATAAGATACTAGGAATACAGTCTCTACAATATAGATGATGAAACCTTAGTACTGATTTCATCTTTATCGTCCAAACTATATTTAGCTGACCTATTTTCTACACCTCTTATGTTTAGAACGTTTAACCCAAGTGTCCCATTGCTTTTTTTAGATCCTCAAATACCATTACTGGATGGAACTCAACCTTTGCGCCAATGTCCTGAAATAATGGTTCAGCAATGCTAGGTATCATATCAACACTATCAATGTTAACTATGAATGCAAATGTTCTATCGCCCCCGGCCTCAAAAAAATAAGAAGCCTCAGGAGTAACTTTATTCATATACTCTTCTAGATTTTGCATAAATTGTGGATTCTTTATCATCTTATTGCCTGCCTCTGTAGGAATTTGTGCCCTTACTAAAAATCTCATAGTTTTATTCATATTGTATGATATAAAAATTTTTGATCAGTTTCAAAAGTGTCTTCTGTCATGCACTTCCGAATTTCGATTAATCAAGACCTATAATCAGTTGAATCATATCGTTTTAGCAGGCATGCACTAACTATAACCGTAACATGAATCTTATCTTGAAGGGTATGATTGGCTCGCGATATCGAGCAAATAGTAGAAATGCAATAAACGGAATGTGTTTACCAGTGTCATAATCCATAATATATCGTATCTACATATAGTAACTTCAATATATGCAACTTTTGTAGCAAATACGTACTATGCTCGATGATCTTTTCAAGGGGAGGGTCGATGGTAAGAAACCTCGTCAGGAAGGATTGACACTTACTGTGGACAAGCTTGAATCATTCGACAGAGAAAATTTTGAGATTTTGGCTGCATTTATAGACCAAATCAAGATCTACAACACATATCCTTTATTAATCTCCAATGATCTTCTTCAGAAAAGGATATCATACTATCATAATTTTGACATTAAAGTTTCGACTGGAAGTACGCTTACGGAATATGCTATATCAGAAAATTCTTTTGAAAAGTACATTAAAGAGTGTGCTAAGATGGGATTTGACATCATAGAGATTGGTGAAAACAACGTTGACATAGATATTGACGAAAAGAGGAAAATATCTAATTCGATACTTTCCGCAGATTTGAAATTTAACTGGAAGATCGGAAAAAAAGATCCTAGACATCAGATTGGAATTGATAACACACTTTTGAGAATTGAAGATGTCATAAAAGTTGGTGCAAAAAAAGTAATTCTGGAAGCAAATGAAGGTATTAGTGTCGGAATATATGATCAAAATGGCTCCGTCATTTGGAATTATGTAGCTGCGCTTACAGCAAAATATCCACCAAATACTTTTATTTTTGAGGCTCCCCTTCCGACTCAACAATCTGCGTTGATAGCAGAATTTGGTCAGCGTGTAAATCTTGGCGAAATCAATATTAATAGCGTCGCTTCTGTAGAATCTCAAAGACGTGGATTTCTTTCCAAATCCTCATTTGGCATGTCATTCTCTCAAAAGGAAATAGGTGGAGGTCCTGCGTCAAAGTTTATCTACTATCTAATAAAAACAAAGAATCCAATAGAACAGGGAGATCTTATAGGTATTACCCATTTGCCTAGAAGGACGGTCCAAAGCGCCATTGAAGATTTGAAGAATCAAGGTTTCATTATAGAACGAAATAGTTTGGATGATAGCAGAAGGAAGGTGTATTACCCTGTCAAATCTGAGTGGTTATAGTTATATCTACACTCTGCAATTCTATACACATTATATTGACAATATATAAGTATGCTATACTAAAATTGACATTGTACCTTGATTTAGTAATGGTTAAACATGTCTAAACTTCCGTATTAATTGTTCCCAGAACATCTATTTTCATGTACCTTTCACAGGCTTCTATTTGTTCTAATAAAATGCTCTTTTTACCAATACAGGGACCACGAAAGGACTCTAGAGTAAGCTACAGTACGGTTTTCATTGCATCCACAGGTCTTCGCTGCAGTTCAAAAGAATATTCGGCCTTCCCAATGTTCATACTTTCATTTCCATCTCTTTATGACGAATAAACCCCTTCTCGTATTCTTTGTTTTCATATTATGTATTTCCATCATCATTTATGCTGGTAATTATTACAAATATATAGAAATTCAAACGCGCAAGATCCAATGATTAGATGCCTAATATGCATATTAATTGAGCTGTAGATTCTCAATTAATCCTAAAATACAGTCCAAGGAAGTTTTATCTCTAAAGTTCCGGCAAATAAACTGGCATAATTTGCGCCTAATTCTAGAATTATACGTATTTGCAAGTATTCAAATATGCTTTTGATTAGGTAGGAGGCATGAACAAGAAATTAAAAATCATGGCAGTTCTGACTACGTTACTCATTGCAGGATTTATTGTAACGCCGTCACTGTCAAGTCATGCGAACGCACAGTTAACACAAAAAAAAGTATTTCGATTAGGATACTTCCCTAACATAACCCACGCACAGGCAGTAATTGGAGTAGGAAATGGAGATTTTCAAAAAGCTCTAGGTGACAATATAGAGCTTAAGAGTTTGACGTTTAATGCAGGCCCGTCAGCAACAGAAGCTCTACTAGCGAATCAAATCGATGCAACTTACATAGGTCCAAATCCAACCGTTAATGGTTATGTTGTTTCCGAAGGTAAGGCCGTGAAAGTAATATCTGGAGTGGCAAGCGGAGGTGCCGTATTCATCGTAAGAAATGATTCTGGTATTCAATCCTCAAAAGACCTTGGGGGTAAAAAATTTGCAAGTCCCCAAATAGGTAATACTCAAGATGTCGCATTGAGAAAATATCTACTTGATAATGGATACAAAACAAAAGATAAAGGTGGAAACGTTGAGATCCTTCCTGTGAAGAATCCGGATATCCTGACATTATTCTTAAAGAAAGAAATCGATGGAGCTTGGGTTCCTGAACCATGGGGTGAAAAACTTATCAAGGAAGGTAATGGCAAATTATTTTTGGATGAACGAACTTTATGGCAGGGAGGAAAATTTGTTACCGCAAACATAGTCGTTAATCCTGAATATCTTCGCAACAATCCTGACGTGATAAAGAAGTTCTTGGAAGCTCATGTAAACGAGACACAATGGATTAACAGCCACAAAGAAGACGCACTAAAAACCTTCAATGTTGAGTTAAAGAAACTAACAGGCCAAACAATCCCAGAAGATGAGCTCAAGGAGGCCGTCTCAAGGCTGGAGCTAACATATGATCCCTTGCAAGAAACTCTGATCAAGTCAGCAAATGATGCCTTTGAAATAGGTTTCCTGGGAAAAACAAAACCTGACTTGGGAGATATTTTTGATGTGAACATACTTAATGAAGTACTTCAAGAGAATGGACTTCAGAGTGTCGGAGAGGTCAAAAATCAAACAACAACAACTGGTAACGGAACTTCAACAGCAGTGACAACAAATTTGCGCGACGATCACGCATATATTGATGCAGTATACGGAGGTTCTGATGCGCAATGAGTCACAAAACTATATCTGATTCATCTTATGTCCATTCAGAGGTATTAGTCGATACTCAATGGTTAGAGGACCACTTACCGGACAATAAACTTGAGTAATAGAAATAGATTATGATAATTCTGCTAATTACGAACTAGGTCATATCCCGGTGTCGTAATGATAGATTGGAAAAAGGATATTAATGATCCTATACAAAGGAACAAAATAAATAGGGTGCTCTATGAGAATCTTTTGCAAAAAATATCTATTTGGGTTCTAGAGTTACGCCGCAAGAATTAGGACCTGCTTCCAAATCAGGCATTTGCATGTCATCAAAAGGCAGTATTCTTTTGTTGATTTCAATAATTGTCTTGTAGTTCATTGGTCTTGATGGCAAAGTATCGGTAACCTGATTAACAAATTCATCCTCATTCATAGAGAGTAGTTTTATTTTTTTCTTCAATAAACCGATTGTTTCAGATATAGGTTCTGCATGCTTTAGTGCAATTGAAGTTGCATTAAAGTGAGCAGGGAGAATTACGGTATTTTCTGGCAAATTGACTATTTTTTGGTGATAAGTTTGGTATAGCAACGCAGCATATTTCTTGGCTTCTTCTCTCAGGTCAGGTCTTCCTACACTGTCGACAAATAAGGTATCTCCAGTGAATAAATATGAAATTTTAGAGTTGTCTTCTGTAGTTTTACTTGCATCAGAACTATTCGCATACTTTAACAAAAAGGACATACTACCGTTTGTGTGGCCTGGTGTGTGAATGGCTTCGAGTGAAATTTTCGGTGAAATTTCTACATTATCTCCGTTATTTAGATAATGGGTTTTGATTTCTGTATTTTCACTATTGTATTCTTCCAAAGAGCTAAAGCATGCCAGAGCTTTAACATTTTCTTTTTCAACTAATGTTCTGGTTAACTTTGCTACTCCCGAAACATGATCGGCATGTTGATGTGTGTCAATTACCTTTATTATTTTCAGCCCATTTTCCCTGGCAACACTCAGAAAAGCCTCATAAATTTCGCGACTTGGGTCGATGGCTGCAGCAGTATTATCTTCTTTTGAGGATACTATATATCCCATACATCCTTTTGAGATTCTTCTTATCTGCCAGATTCTAAATGGAGCATCAATTGCAACCGGAACTTCGGCAACATCGTAGACCTTATTCCAGCC
>JAICQW010000250.1 GCA_025937665.1 Nitrososphaeraceae archaeon
ACTATTGGTTTGGAATTAATGGAAGATTTGAAAGATATTGATACTGTTTATTTACCACTCGGTGGCGGTGGACTTGCCTCAGGAGTATCTATAGCAATTAAAGCTAAAAGACCTAATGTTAAGATTATCGGTGTTGAATCCAAGCAATTTCCAGCTATGAAAAAATCACTGGATAGTGGCAGTCTTTGTCATATCGCAGGCGGATTTACTATCGCTGATGGTATTTCAGTCAAGTCTCCAGGCGAGTTAACATTTGAAATATGCTCAAAATATCTGGACGATGTTGTTACTGTAGATGATGTTGCTATAGTAGAGACCATGTTTACTCTGATGGAAAGAGAAAAAGTTGTAGTTGAACCTGCAGGAGCAGCGAGTCTGGCATATGTTCTTTCTAGTGGTAAAGTAAAAAATAATCAAAATATAGTTTCAATTCTCTCCGGTGGTAATATCGACATGTATCTACTAGGTCAAATAGTATCAAAAGGATTGATGCAAATGGGGAGATTGGTCAAAATATTCATCCAGTTGCCAGACAAGCCTGGAGCATTAAAGGGTGTCGTTGATAAAATAGCCGAGCTGAGTGTCAATATAGTTCAGGTCGAACATGATCGCTTGAGCTCAAACGTAGCAGCAGGATCCGCTGGCGTATATCTAAGTTTAGAACTTGAGGATGAAAAGCATTCAAAGAGACTTTTAGATTTTCTAAAAAAGGAAAAAATGGTGTTTAAGGTTGTATCTTAGCTGCAGTAGCAATATTCTCTAAAGCCAGCTTTATCTGCCGTAGAACCACCAATTTTTACCAAGACAAACTCATTTTTGGCTCTCGCGTAAGAATCAGTCAGATTTCGTTGATTTTCACGTAGAATTTGATACTCATCCATAGTTAGTTTCTTACGTGATCCAATTTCCTCTTCAAGATTCATACTCTTTACTATCTCTTTGTAGCCTGATTGGATAACTCCAGTGAAAACCATCGCGCTGCTACCACTTCCATAGGATCCAAATCCTACTCTGAAGCCTTCAATGTCGTTATTCTTCTTAAATTCATATTCGAGTAAACTTCTAAATCCCATATACATTGATGCTGTATACAAGTTTCCAATGCTATTAGAGGCTTCAAGAGAACTTGCCATCTTCTTCTCATAGACCTCGTTGTAGAATGATGTTTGCATGAATGCTTTTCTGAATTGTTCGTCTGCCTTCATGAATTCCTTGTCAGCCAGAATTGATTCTATTGTTCCTCTACTGTCTTTTGGCACGGGTTCCTCGAAGCCTATCTCCTTGATGACATGTTGCCATCGAGGAAGAGTTCTCCATTCATGTCTTAGCAAATAAGCTAGTGCCTTTTCACCCATTCTTCTATATGGCAAATGCACTGTAAACAAATCAATGTAATCCGTTATCGATTCCCCATCCTTTAGATGAATTAATCCCGTTCTCATTGCCTTTTCCTTGTAACTATCAAAAGCTTTCCTAACTTGGATTAAGTATAATAAATTAGAGTACAATCCATTTACAAGTGGAGTTTCCTTTCCAAAAGGCCTGTAGAAATCATATTCATTTTTGATGATTGTTGACGTAACTTTAGGATCCAATGCCAACAATCTCGGGTTTTCTTTTATCAAAAGTGCTACTGCTCCAGCACCCTGTGTGTATTCTCCAGCTGATCCGATGTCGTATTTGGCTATATCGCTTACGACTACAATGGCCGCCTTTCCATTATGTTCTTCAGCTCTTATCCAATTGGTATTGTCATAAATTGCATAAGATCCACTGACACAGGCAAATTTGCATTCAATACCGCCAGCGTGTTCAAAACTACTATCACCATAGACCTGTTCAAGCATACCCACAACAAACGAGTTCAGCGCCTTTGATTCATCTATACTTGATTCCGTCGCTACATATAATCTGCCGATATCGTCTGGGTGCAAGTTGTTTTTTTTCATTAATTCTAGACATGCATTTGATGCCATACAAGCCGCATCCTGATTTGTGTCGACCAGGGCCATCTTCTTTATCCCAATACCATGTTCTAGCTTTTGAGGATCAATACCTCTTGCTTGAGCAAAATCCTTATAATCGATATACAGTTTTGGAACGTATATAGCAAGGTCGTCAATGCCAGCTGGCATGTTAACAATTTTTCTCATAATAGACATTTAAAGGTACTTGTTGCTATTCGACTCTAATTAAAAGAAATTCGATAAAAAATAGCGATCTTTTTAAGAAAATTGTATTATTTATGGCTAATAATTAACATGATTGTCAAGTAATGAGGCCTTTTTTTATGTAGTATGGGAAATTGTCGAATTGAACTGTTCTTATTTACAGATTTAATATGAATTTATTAAGAGATGATTAGTGAACGCGAATGGTTTCGTAAAAGTTATTACGTTCATGAGCATCGAAGCCAATTTGCTTAATCGCTGCAATAATCTTGTCCGCAGATAATTCTGTAGATCTTGCTCCAGTAGCACTAACTACTTCTTCACCAATTAATGTCCCACCAAAATCATCGGCACCATAAGTCAAAGCAA
>JAICQW010000169.1 GCA_025937665.1 Nitrososphaeraceae archaeon
CCTTCGTAATCAGGTCTAATTTTTCCCTGAATGAGATAGATTATTTTGTCAATGAGATCCGGCGAGGTATTTTTGAAAAGAGTGACCAGATGATTTGTAAGTTCCAACCTGCTTGTGGTTTGTTCCATTTGCTCCATGATATTCACAATGATGGAAAAATCCAACGTTATTTGTTACAGGGGGGGTATTTTAAAATATTTCAGACCTGTAATGCGAAAATCCGGATTTGTTTCAAAAAAGGGGGAGTGCAGGGTGAAGTGACCGCGCATTTTGCATAGGATTATAAAATGGAATAACTGTGGTGTTACTATGGGTGGAGCTAAGAAAAAATCAATAGGAAATCAAGAAAAAACATCCAACGACACTCCAGCTGCCGATGATAAGACTAAAAAGGGAGAAAAGAAAGGACCGATCAAACAAAAACAAAAAACACTGATAGCTATAGAAGAATCGCAAGGATTGAAGACCATAAAAAACATGAAACCAATTACGTCCCAATCATTAGCTAGGTCAATGGGCGTAAAAATTTCAATAGCAAATTCATTTCTTCGTTCACTTGAATCAAAAGGTGTACTAAAACCAATAGGTGGATATAGCGGACATAGGATCTATGAACTTGGACCTACTAACGTAGCTCAATGAGAATTGTACTTGAATTGACCTTTGAATATTTTGTCATAACCGCTTGTTTATCCAAATGCAGTAGGACCTATTTCTAACCAACAACTGTTTTCTGGAATTTATCACATAGGAACCACGGACGTGTCGGTCGTGCAATACTTGCGCAAGTTTCATTACGGTGCCAGAATTCGATGTCTTGGCTGCAATTAATCTACAATGATCCGATTTGTGAACTCATTCGCGATATTACTTGTCATCATACTTATGACGTCTTTGTCTTCAAAGTTTCCCAAACACCACATTGCCTTGACTAATGCGGTTTCTGAGGTTGTGTTAAAAAGAGGGATTACTCCTATCTCCAAAAGATCTCTTCCGGTATCATAGACAGTGAGCGAAGTTTTACCCCAGATGCATTGAGACGTCATAAATACAAGAATTCCTTTCTTCACTGCATTCTTTATCTGATGAAAGCATTCTTTGTTTATGTGACCCAGGCCCGTGCCTTCGAAAATTATTGCTTTGTTTCCCTTTTCTACACAGTAATCTATAACTTTGCAATCAAAACCAGGATAGAATTTTAATAACATAACTTTGTCGTTAAATTTTGATCTTACAACCAAGTTTTCAAGATTCTTGTTTCTTTCATGAAATTTCAGGTCGGTATATTGTTCACATATCTCTATTTGATCTTTTTTAATAAGTGAAAATGGTGAGATGTCAATAGAATGAAATGCATCCCGTCTACTTGTATGATTTTTTCTTACCCTAGTACCGATATGACATGCTATAACATCATCTGATATCGTATGATGCATGGCAACAAAGACGCCTGAGAATTTGGATCTGGTCGCAAATGTGCAAGCTCCTATCAAATTAGTAGATGCATCTGATGAAGGTCTGTCTGATGATCTTTGAGCTCCAACCAATACTACTGGGATTGGCAGAGCCTGAAGTGCAAAACTTAGCGCCGCAGATGTGTAGTGCATGGTATCAGTACCATGCGATAAAACAATCCCATCATATTTTCCTGATAAAACATTATCTGCAATTTTTCTTGCGATGAGTGCCCAGTGCTCAGGCCTAATATTTTCACTATATTCACTCAGTACAACTTCTGGATTAATGTTAGCTAATTTCTTAAGCTCTGGGATTGAATCATTAAGTTCCTTTGCTGTGAGTGCCGGCATAACTCCACCTGTTCTATAATCAATTTTACTTGAAATGGTACCTCCTGTACTTAATAATGATAAATTTGGGAGCTGGGAATCAGGAGAATCTCTTATAATTTCACTTTCAGTCAAACTGTTATGAGTGTCGGATTTTGTTGGATCTGATTCTACAGGAGTTTTTTTTATACTATTAATTTTTTCTAAATTGATACCAATATTATATCCATTCTTTAATTTCAAAACTAGATGACTGACATCAGCGTATTCGTATCTTGGAATTAAGACACCCATATGTTTAGCATTGTTTGTTTCGATAATCACTGAATCGCCTAATTTTACATTAAACTTTTTGAAAAATTCTTTTATCCTGCTCTGATTTTCATCGCTGGTCAATATTTCTATTATTCTATACAAAGTATATATTAATTGATTGTGAGTTCATTTACCGTTTTCTTGCTAAAACAGAGTTTATTGTTATTAAATTAGTCATCTGGTAACAATACTACTAATGGTATGCCATATTGATTAATAATTTTAGTATTCCTTACCAGTTTTTACATGAAATATTATTTTAGGTAACAGGTTTTTTCAATGTTACATCTTAAATTGGTATTGATTAGATTAACAGAAAATACAATGGTCATTTACTAAAAAATCATAAATTCCAGAATTGGAAATTTGAACAAAAAAAATGGATGTATTGTCATTCCATCACAATCATGGTTAGGGTAGACTTTACCCCATTCAATTTTCGTAGTTTCCACGTAATTGTTTCTTTGACTTTCTCCATAGTTTCTGATTCAACTTGGGCAACTATATCATAAACTCCATAAACTTGGTAAATTTCTTTCACACCATCGATGCTCTTAAGCTCATTTACAATCGAATCTTCGCTACCTAATTCAGCATTCATTAGGACAAATGCCTTTGGCATAACAAGAAGGATGTGAATGAGATATAAAAAGATGATGCAGCAAACTGCCGATCATTATTTATTGCGAAACTAGCTTATTCTAAATTTCCAATTTTCTTTCATTAAGATCTCAGGCGGTAGTATATCAATAAAATGTCAGGGATCAAGTCTTGCCATTGTTCTTGGAAAGAGTACACATTCCTTGATGTCCTCCAGATTAGTTATCCATCTTACCAATCTCTCAATTCCTATACCAAATCCACCATGAGGCACTGATCCATATTTTCTAAGGTCCAAATACCATGAATAAGAATTCATTTTCAAACCTTCTTTTTCAATCCTCGATTTCAGTAAGGTGATATTATCTTCCCTCATGCCGCCACTGCTAACTTCACCAAATCCATTTGGCAAAAGTAAGTCGGTAGTTAGAGCAAGTCCGGGCGTTTCTGGATCCTCTTTTACATAAAATGGTTTAACCTCTAGCGGATAACCATACACAAAAACCGGGTTAGTACGATCCTTTGTAAGGGCTTTTTCAGAATCTATATTCAGATCATCCCCCCATTTTATTTTTCTAGTCCCTTCATCATCTTGAATCTGTATGTCCATGGAAGAGAGAGTTTCGATGGCCTCAGTATAGCTCAATTTGTCAAATGGCTCTTTGATTTCTGTCAAAGAAGGAATATCTCTATTCAAGAATCCAAGCTCCTCCTTTCTCTCTTTTATGACATGTCCAATTAAATTGACGAGTAATTTTTCCTGAATTGAAAAGAGATCATCAAGAGATATCCAAGGAGCCTCTGCTTCCAAATGCAAGTATTCTGCAAGATGTCTGAGAGTTCTTGATTTTTCAGCCCTAAATGAGGGACTTACCGTCCAAACTGGACCCAATGAAAAAATTAAGGCTTCTAAATATAACTGGGCACTCTGGGACAAAAATGCTTCCTCCTTGAAATATTTTACCGGAAAGAGAGTAGATCCGCCTTCAACCGCACTCTTGACTAAAGTGGGAACGTTAACTTCGATCCAATCATTTTCAATAAACCAATTTCGCACTTTTTCAAGAATAGTTGCCCGTATTTTTCCTACGCCGATCATTTTTCTTGTTCGCAAAGCCAGATGTCTGTAATCTAGTAATAGTTCAGTACTTTGATATTCCCCAATTGGAAAATCATTGCTAGCTATGCTATGAATCTTGATGTCATTTCCTCTAATTTCATATCCACCATCCTTTGCTCTTTCATCTTTGAACAAGGTACCCTGAATCTCGAGAGAGGATTCTATCGTTATGTCCGGAACAATGGTACTAGGCAATACACATTGAATTATTCCGCCGCGATCATCTCTAATTATTAAGAATGCTTTATCCTTTTGTTTGCGAATTCGATAAACCCAACCCCTAATTTTGATATCCTTACCTAGAAATTCATCTTTCTTAATTTCACCGACCCTATGATATTTCAATTGTGTATTTACGACGCAAACGATCTTTATAATGATATTGTACCCCGTATTTATAGGAAAAAAATAAATTCA
>JAICQW010000253.1 GCA_025937665.1 Nitrososphaeraceae archaeon
ACTTTTTGGACCCACGGCTGATAATATTGCTGGATAATTTTCTTCAATATCTTTAACCGCTCGTCCTTCATAAATTCTTTCAGGATTATATATCATGCAAAAATCCTTTGTTACGCGAAGTCGGCTTTCCTTTTCAATTATGGGTATTACAACATCTTCAGTAGTTCCGGGAGGAACGCTGGGATTAAGGGATACGATATCCTCTTTTTTCAGTCCCTTTCCAATCATCGTAGCTACCTCCGATACTGCTGAAAGATCAGCTGATAAATCCTGGTCTTGTGATAAAACCGGTACACAAATCATTTTAAAATAAGCGTCTTCTGATGCCTTGATTGGATCATCGTAGAGTTTGAATCGTCCTGATTCAATACCACGCTTAAATGTCTCGTTGACGTGAGGTTCTGGAATGGTAGTCCTACCCCTTCTTGCCTCGGCCAAAACTTTCTTTGATTTATCCACACCTATGACATGGGCCCCTGCTCTAAGCCAGACAGCCGCCAATGGTGCGCCTACATGACCCAGGCCATAAATTGCAATTTTGAGCTTACCACTCTTTATTTTTTTTATTATCTCTGCATTCTTCTTTAGACTGGGAGATTTTAGTGCCATAGGGTAACTTTAGCGCTCCTCAATATGTACATATTGGATTTTACCTTGATGATAAAATTTATCCAAATTCTTGAATCAACCAAACTTTCTTGTTTGTAAATAAACTAGCGAAAATCTATTTTCACGCACAAATGAAACATGTTGATTTATGATTCTAATTTCTTGATAGCCCTGGCAATTCTTTCTACCACTTGAAAGAATTCAGGATCGAATTGAAGTTTGTCCTCTCTTTTCCATTTCGTGTACACTCTAACCCTATCTTTTTGGGGATCGATACTAATTTCACCTTCCTCCAACATCAGGGGCTTTAACATTTCGGTCAGTTCCTTATCTGACGCCAGTCTTTCAGCCAGTCTTCCTCCTACCCATTCTATTCCAGTGATTCTCTTTTCTTCAAAATGTCCTTTCGTTTTTGCTCTGCACTTTGCCATATATGATGATGGGTTGGAAATATTTACTGGCTCAACAAGATAGTGGATCTGAAAATATGGTAATGCACCATACGGCAGAGGATTTGGGTCTGGGGTCGCCATCAATTAATCTACGAGATTTTGGATTCAATCATATATCAATGTAATGCATGGATGTCCACAGGATCATACGTGAATTCAGTGCATGTATTTCGTGCTTCTGCAATAATCACCAAGAATGTTTAGTTCTGTACTATAATTCTTTAATTCAGTTTCGTCGAATTAGTACTATCAAGATTGATGATCTGTCCTCTAATTTCACCATTATCCTGGTATGGCGTGTCGATATTGACATAGGTAGTTCCGTTTTTCATTGCAAGTATCAAGTCTGTTAGGACCTTTCCCTCAAGTGAACCTTTAAGATCAGAACTTGTGATATTTCCTCTTATTGATGTTTCCTGCCTAATCCCATTCTTCTTGCTGTCCTTTAAAAGATCAACTACCGTTTCACCATTTTGGCCTTTTTCACCCAAATGGATATCAGCACTTGTTACATCTGACGATCCTGATACCTTAATCTTGTACTTTATCACAGTATCATGCGATGTAGTTCTAAATGAAGCCGTTCCATTCATGCTACTCTCTGTAGGAGGGGCAACCTGGTCTCCCGACATCGACGCTGTAAATTTTACTGCCTGCGTATTTGTAGACAATATAGTTGTTCCCAAAAGAGTAACCAGACTAATGACCAGAAATACAGGTTTAAAATATGTGATTCTCTTCAAAATCATAAGCTTGCAAGTGTGATATGGTACTAAGCTCCTAAAAGCATTATGATTCGTGCTCATTTCTAATTATTTGAAAAAGACATGTGAACAATTTGTCGTTGTCCGGTGTTAATAACTCCAAATTATTTTGAATCTAATATTGTATCTAGAAACTTTGGAATGTCTGATATGCTCAATCTTTCTTGCTTCATGGAATCTCTATATCTTACTGTGACTGTGTCATCATTCATTGTTTGGTTGTCAATAGTCAAGGCAAATGGAGCTCCTATCTCTTCAAGCCTTCTATATCTTCTACCTATTGAACCTGATTCGTCATAAAATACCGAGTAATCTAATTTTAGTTCTGAATGTATACCCTGAGCTTTTTCTCGCAAACCGTCTTTGGTTACCAGTGGAAAAATACCTACAAGTACAGGTGCAATCTGCGGAACAAGTTTTAGTACAACTCTCTTTGATTCAAGGTCTTCATAATAAGAATGTTCTAAAATAGAGTAAATACTTCTATCAATCCCCATTGAAAGTTCGAATATGTGTGGTAGAACTTTTGTATTATCAGATGGGTCAATTACATTTAGATTCTGCTTACTTATTGCACTATGTTTGCTTAAATCATAATCCGATCTATAATTGCATGCAACCAATTCCAACCAACCATTGCTTGTTTCAACTTCAAAATCAAAAGCCGTCGTTGCATA
>JAICQW010000263.1 GCA_025937665.1 Nitrososphaeraceae archaeon
GAATTCTTATTATACTGAAACTAATTTTATCTTTGAGTCTTTTGTAATATTATGGTAGTTGATGAATCCTGTCGTTGCTGCCAGAACAAATCTTGCTGGTCCTGTGTTTTTGTAGGTACATTGTGCCGCATCTAAAGTATTCTTACATGGCGATGCGTCTTGTTTAATATAAACAATATTACCGGCACCATCGAGCCAAATTAGGTCTAAATTGAATTGTATATTCAACAACCACAAGGAATACAGGTCAGCCTTATCATAAACAAGAAGAAGAGCAGAGCTTAGTGGCATTTCCTCACTTCTAAAAGTCAACCACCTTTGTCGTTCGGCAGGAGTTTCAGCAATTTCTGTGCTTATTGAATGATTGTTTATTGCTATGGTTCCTCTTGAAAATTCTATATTCCTGTTCTTAATTCCCTCCGGTATGAATGTTAATCCCAAAATACCCAATATTAGACAACCCACTATAACTGGCACAAGTACTGTGATTTTACGAACCACGTGTAAACCTCTTCAAAAATATAATTTCTACCTTTGGGCCGTATTTTCTATATCGCAATTCGACTTAGGATTTTTAATTATATATCGGTGTTATAAAATAGCACAGTGTTTAAATAGTTTCGACATTACTTCTGTTTCAGTGAATTAAATGCCAGTAGCAATACTTCCAGATGTTAGCGAACAACATTGTATCGGCTGTGCTCTTTGTGTCGAAATCTGTACTGCTCTTGGTCCAGATGTATTGAGGGTAAAACCAGTTGAGGGATGGAAAAGAGGTAAAGCCTTTGTATTCTATCCTGAAAGATGCATTTCAGATGGTGCATGTATAGGGGTTTGCCCAACTAAAGCAATCTTTTGGATGAGACCAATGGATTATACACCAGGTCAGCCTATTCCACTAAAGAAGAATGGTCTGTTCGTGAAGGGATGGGAAGAAGGTTAAACCATAACCCCAATATCCATTTTTTATAATTTTTCATTTTGTTAATTTTGATAATCAAGCCTAATACATATTATTTTGATCAGTTAACATCATACTGATCAATTTACTTGATATTATTTCTGCTACATTTGTGCTCAAAGAGTTACTCTTAACAGGGAAACAATTCCAACAAGTTCTGCTATGTGAATCGCCACAAAATAAGGCAATATATCGTCCGGATAAAGTGGCGCCATAGCTAAGTAAGCATATACTGCTATTAAATTATGAAGCATTAACATTACAGTAAAGAACATTAGACCGATTGTAAATACCGCTCTAGTCTTGTTATATATTCTAGCATAAATCACTAACAATGTTAGTAATACACCAACATTCAACACGCTTATCACTGTGCTTGCGTTCATAAGGAGACTCATAGGTTAGAATCACAATAATCAAATTACCTTATCTACTTTTTTCCAGATCCCATCCAATTCATATGAAAATATGAGAAAAGAAAAATAGAAAAAAAATAAAACAAAGATTGTATACTCATAATCCAATTAATGGGCTTAGATCTTAAACCAATCCTTACACATAATAGTATAAAGCTGAGCGATCTTTCAAACAAAATAATTGCAGTAGACGCTTTCAACACAATCCATCAATTTCTAGCTACAATTCGCGGAAGTACTGGAGAGCTTCTTACTAATTCTCATGGAGAAATTACGAGCCATTTGAGTGGACTATTTTATCGAAATATCAATTTACTTGCGGAAGGAATCAAACTAGTTTTTGTCTTTGATGGAGTATCCAGTCCATTAAAAACAGATGAAATTCAACGCAGACATCAAATCAAGCAGATAGCAGCTGAAAAATATGAGAAAGCACTTGTTCAGGGCAAACTAGAGGAAGCAAGAAAATACAGTCAAGCAACTTCAGTCCTGACTGATAAAATGATAGAAGAATCAAAGAGATTACTCTCTTTATTAGGAATCCCTACAGTACAAGCTCCATCAGAAGGAGAGGCTACTGCAGCAAGGCTGACCAATTCCGATCTGGTACAGATTTGCGCAAGTCAAGATTATGATTCCATTCTATTTGGTGCAAAGCGACTTGTAAGAAATATAACTATAAGTGGTAAAAGGAAAGTTCCTAATAGAAATGCCTTCATTGATGTTCCTCTAGAAATATTTAATCTGGAAGATATTCTCAATCAAACTAATTTGACGAACGAACAGCTTGTCGATGTAGGAATCCTAATAGGAACAGATTACAATATTGGAGGAATACCAGGAATAGGGCCAAAAACTGCATTGAAATTAATTCAAAAATATTCAAAATTGGAAAATATCGATCAACTTCAAGAACAGTTGTCTAACGTTCCATACGAGGAAATTAGAGAACTATTTTTGAAACCCAAAGTTGCTAATGTTACTAATAATGATATTAA
>JAICQW010000266.1 GCA_025937665.1 Nitrososphaeraceae archaeon
ATAGAAAACTAAATAAATTTAGTGTGAATCCTCCCGAAATGCTGATTAAAATTACACCTATAGCAAGTCCAGAAGTCAAAAGTACAGCTATTGAGGAGTCGGGAGGAATCTTTGTTGATTCTCTTAATTTATTTACGCCAATGGCGGATAAGATCGCAACAATATAAGCTGTCCAAAGTGGATAAATGCCCGTGAACAATCCCAACGAAATTCCACCAAAAGCCACATGTGCTAGGGCATCGCCAAATAGAGAATGTCGCTTTAGTACTAAGAAAAGTCCCACGATAGAACAAATGACGGCTATTGCTATTGCTGATATCAAAGATCTTTGCATAAAGCCGTATTGAAATAATTCAAACAACATTCCCATCATTCTCGTTTCCCCTGTTGTCAGATCTATTTTTTGAGTTACCAAAATGGAGATTCATGTGTGACTGCATCGCAAATTCAACATAGGATTTCATTCTTTCCTCATTTCCAAAAAAGTCCTCTGATTCACCATGAAAGAATAACTTCTTATCAATACAAGCAACTTTACTTGCTAATTTTTCTACAGCGTTCATGTCATGTGATGACCATACTATAGTTATACTCCTGTCTTTGTTTAACCTAGTCAAAAGATCATAGAACTTATTCTGGGCGGCTGAATCGATACCGGTAGTAGGTTCATCCAGTATCAATAATTCTGGTTGCTTCACAAGCGCTTTCGCAATTATTACCCTTTGTTGCTGTCCTTCTGAAAGTTCGCCTATTCTCTTGTTCCGATAGGAGCCAAGCTCTACGAACTCAATTGCACTATCGATAGATTCTTTTTTAATACCCTTTCTTATTACTCCAAGTGACACTATTTCGCTGACAGTTGCAGGAAAGTTTTGTTCTACGGATTTTTTTTGAGGTACATAACCAATCCTTTGAAGGATTTTCTTATTTTGTTTAACATTGGATCCAAATAGACTAATTTCACCAGAGAAATTACCCATTATACCAAGTATGCATTGAAATAGAGTTGTCTTTCCTGCTCCATTAGGTCCAATTATTCCAAGAAAATCTCCCTTTTCAACTGAAAATGATATATGGTCTAATGCAGGGAACGAATCATAATAATATGATAAATTATCTACATTGATTATTGGCTGCATTCTAACCCCAGATATAGATTTCTAATATTTTCATTCATCTTGTCAATGTATCTAATTCCTGCATTTTGTTCATTTTTTGTTAGTCCTTCAATAGGACTCAAGACAAGAACTTTACCATTTGGAATTTCTTGAGCAATAACTAGTGCGTAGCGAGGATCCATGAGTTCTTCAGAATAGATAACATCAAGATTAAGATTTTTTGCCAAATTGATGATGTCTACTAACCTTGCAGAAGTTACTTCCGCCTCAGGACCGCTCTCTGATATACTGTGTTGAGTTAATCCGTATCGTTTGGCAAAGTACGAAAACGAATTATGAAATGAGATAAAGTCTTTCTTTTTGCATGACTCCAATTGGGTCCTAATTGTTTTGTCAAGTTCATCAAGCTCAGCCAAAAATGAATTTGCGTTACTATTGTAAGTATCTTTATTATTTGGATCAATTAATATCAAACCATCTCGAATATTTTCCACTTGTTTTTTTGCAAGCAAAGGGTCCAGCCATACGTGCGGATCTAATGTCATGTTACGTTTGTCAGAAAAAGATGCGTTCAATCCATTACTGGCATCCATTTTATGAGGAGATTCTATTTTTGTTAGCCAATTTTCAATTCCCAAACCGTTGTATATAAGGACATCTGCAGAACGGATAGTTTGTATTTGACTTATTGTAGGATCAAAATCATGCGGTTCAATCCCTGCGGGAATTATTAATGATGATTCTATCATGTCACCACCTACTTTCTTTACAAATTCGTCAATTGGAAAGATAGACGAGACAACAACTAATTTACGAGATAAATTTGAAATATTGCTCGAGCCATTATGGGGATTCTCGTGGGTCTTATTTTCTGCTTCTAGATTTAATAGCTTTGATGAATTTTTAGTAGATGATAAATCTTGGGCATATAACGTATAGCCTAATGAGGAGAATATAACTGGTAAAATTAAAAGATATAAGAGTAAATTTTTTCGCCCCACAATTATGGATATGTTATTAAGAATATATACTTTTTTTATTAATAATAATTAATCTATATTACCACATTAATAACGTTTTCATGGCATTGGATTCTATCATTAAGACTCAATCTTATTCAGGCCTAAGTGAGGTCAGGAAATCCTTTACGGAATCTGATATTGTTGAGTATTATTAGATTTTGAAATTGATAATCATTTGTCTAGTTACCTATTTCAAGACTATGCTATGGACCTCAATTC
>JAICQW010000084.1 GCA_025937665.1 Nitrososphaeraceae archaeon
CTTCACTTGAGCCAGAAATTTTACCCTTAGAATTTCTAAAGAATCGAACTACAATATCAGATGATTTGTTTGATACAAAAATCAAGGATATGATAAAAAATGGCTTTGTTGAAAAGTCGGATCCACTCAGATTAACTTTCATTGGAAGGGGATTACTAAAAATTGTATTGATTGGAGGGGTTTTTGATATTGTTCACCCAGGTCATATTCATACCTTAAAGGACGCTAAAAATCATGGCGATGTCTTGGTTGTGGTAGTTGCAAGGAGCTCCACAGCATTTAGAATAAACAAACAGAGAAAAATATATCACAATGAAACCCTTAGGAAAGAACTAGTTTCTTCGATTAGATATGTTGATTATGCAATCATTGGAAGAGAGGGTACCTTGTATGATACTGTCGAGTTTGTAAAGCCAGACATAATTGCGTTGGGGTACGATCAAATTCATACAGAAAAGGAGATAGCAGTAAATTGCGCAAAAAGAGGTATAAATACAAGAATAATACGATTGAACACGCCAATACCTGGTTCTAAGAGTACCCAAATCAAGGAAGAACTGGGTCATTCAATTTATGATATATGATTCTGTCATATTTTCTGATGTCTTCAGGGTTACCTTAACATTATCACCGTTCTTTAAATTGAGTACTTTTTTGATATTAATGGGAGCTATGATCTCTAACATGTTGTTGTCATGGTGCGTTCGTTCAAGAATTAAGAGGTCTGAACGAATATTTTCGTTCCCATTGATAACAACAGGATAACACTTGACCCATCCGTAAGTTCTTTTGGAATCGCTAAATCCATCTATAAAATGATAACGAAAGCTTTCAATTTTTTCTCTATTTTCTAAAGACAATGCGTCAACTATGCGAATATTGAGAGTGCCTGGGTATGGAACATATCCTATCTTCTTCTCAAACTGCTTACGGTACCCATCCAGACTCATGTAATATTTACCCTCGCCCATTCCGGATACTAGAGCACCATTAAAATGTACATTCCCAGGCGATGAATTTAGCGCCATGTAAAGAAATTCTGACATTTTTTTGACAACTGAAAGACCTTCGTCTGTTACTCTAATTAGGTAACCATGTCCTTTCTTGACACGTTCCACGTATTTTAATTCCTGCAGTTCCAAAATTACCTTTGATGCTGCTTGTTGTGATTTGTTTATTTCAATTCCAATATCAGTACTGGTAAAATCAATAAAATTATCCTTTGCTCCCTTAAGCAGTAGTTTGGCTAGTGTTATTACATATTCAGACTTTATATCTTGCATCGTTCTTTAGTTGCCAATACCAATCTGATCAAAGGTCCTCACAGTGATTTCTGGCGATTTTTTCAATTCAGCCATTCTATGCCCCACTACATATTCAATTCCGGCCCTGTATGCAGCGTCTATTAGCCGTTGAGTGATAATTCCGTCCATCACCAAAAATCTAGCTCCTTCTAAGGAATCTAGTCTTTTGATTATCTCGGATACTGGTACCTTCAATAGTACCTGCATGGAGTTATCTAGGATCATTGCTTCTAAAGTTTCATTAATTTGAGGATAGACTTCCTTGACTGCAGAGGTTATTTGGGGATCATCACTTAGTTTATCAGCATTATTCGAATTGGACGGCTCCTGATAAGCAGAATTATTGCTTTCATAGGGTTTAGATTTCTTTACACTTTTCTGATGTTGAACTGGAGGTTCGTATTGTTCCACCGTCGGCTCAATAACCTCCTTTAATATTTCTGTAATTTCCAGTGGAGTACACTCTTCCACTTCTTTACCACTTGGGGCTCTTAGAACTTTGTCAATCTTTACTAATCCTTGCAATTCTTTTAAAATCAAGTCGGCAGCTCTATCACCATCTAGAAATGCAATAACCTTTCTTCCTGATGTCAAATTAGTAATGGTTTCATCAATTTTAGCACCTTCAATAGCAATCGAATTGTCAAATCCTGCTCGCAGAAGATTAATGACGTCAGCCCTTCCTTCGACAAGAATTATGACTGGAGATTCGAATACTCCGGTGCCACATGCAAGCTGAGCCTTTCCAAAGGAGGTGAGTTTTCCGGGTTTACTTGCGTCGTATACATCACGTAACATTTCTTCCCCTTCACTAATGGTCTTTGTGGCCCATTCTTGGATTATTTTCTTGGCTCGGTCTACAATAACTTTCTTTTTGATAGCTCTTATGTCATCTATCCCTACTAGCAGAAACTTACCCTGAAATGGTCCAACTTTGTCAATGCTCTCTATTGCAGCAGATATTAATGCGGCGGTGGAAATGTCAGTGCTCATGGGTAGCAAAGCATCGCCCTTTGTTGTATTGGATTTGGTATCAACATTTACTTCAATTCTGCCAACTTTTGATACCTTCTGTAGCTCGTTCAGATTCATCTCGGGGCCTAGTAATCCTTCGGTCTGACCGAATATTGCTCCAATTATGTCGGCCTTCTCTACTATCCCATCAACTTCGAATTTAAGTTTAACATGATATTTTACTATACCAGTATTAGGCAATTTCAAACCCTCTTATTTGTAAATCGATGGTAAGCTTATCTTGCTTGAATATAAGTGCTTTGACATAATATTCAAAAGTTTTTAATATGATTTTTTTCTAAAGTTTAAAATTTTAAGCCGTTTTGTAATCAGGCGATTTAACGAAAATTTGAACTCATTCTTATTCAGAAGGGTCATTCTTCAAGCAGCAATGTTGGATTTAACATTGTGGAATACAGTCTGAACCAATGGAACATTCTAAGGTACAAGAAAAGATTAATTATGCGAGCCTGAGTTCACGTACTGAAGAATGTCTGATTGGGATCTTATAACTCCAGGGATTGGACTTACATCCTTAGGTATTGTAGGGGTCGGTATTTCACTTTCAGGGATTGCCCATACATTTACTGAAGGAATGCATGCCGTAAGTATCCTCACGATGTTTATCGGATTAATATTCTTGGCCGCCGGAATTTTCAAGGATGGATTTCCAACTTCAGGAAAAGCTAAATCTGCGACATTCATTACTTTAGGTTTTCTTGTTACCTTTGGTCTTGCGGCTGCCATAACTGTAAGTACTCGAATACCTAGTATCACTGCATATATCGGACTAATGCTCATTATATCAATACCCGCTACTGTACTTACGGTTGCGTCATACAAGAGGACCCCTTACTTTAAGGCAATTACAGTAATCTTCGTAATGGCGGCCGTGGTAGGTGGATCGACATTTTATGTATTCGGGCTAGTTACGCCAAAAGCAGAACAAGAGAATATCGAAAATGCTGAGGCAGTCCGAAATGAAACAACTCCTGCCAGAAATATTACAAATACAGTAAAATCTAGTATTCTTCCAGGTTCATCAGCACCGGGAAATCCCAGTTTTGAACCAGCTAATGTGACAGTTCCAAATGATGGGGGTGTAGAGTGGACAAACAATGATAATGTTCCGCACACGATAACTAGTTTATTAGACGATGGCAAAACATTTGATTCAAAAACTATTAAACCAAACGCAACATTCATCCTTGATGCTATGACCCTTAAGGAATCGCAATATGATTACTTCTGTACTTTGCACCCTCATATGAAGGGGAAAATAATAGTAGGCTAGACATGTTTTATTTGAAGCACAGAGGAGTTGCGTGTCAACCATAATTCAAAGAAGGTCGTCGATTTGAATCGAATATAAGTTCCTGTTTTCCAAATAATGATCTGGAGAACAAATTATTTGTCTGAGATAGCATTACTAGTTACTGAAAACCAAATGTCTGCGTTAGCACGTTACGCTAAAGAGGATTTTCCCAATGAATCATGCGCTCTACTTTTAGGAAATCTTGTCAATAATGAATATCGTGTGAAGATGACAAAAAGAATGGAGAATATGGCGCATTCGAAATATTCATTTAATATGGATCCTGATGAACTAATGAAGGCCTATCAATGGTCATCTGCTAATGGATTGAATGTGATTGGTGTCTATCATTCACATTTGGTTGGATCGAATCCATCCAACACTGATTTGACTTTCATGAAGATAAACCCCGTAATATGGCTCATATATGATGTATCGAGTTCTACTTACAACGCCTTCTTATTAGTGCAAGATACATTGGAAGAAATAAGGATAGAGGTATCTAAGGACTAAGCCGCTCAGTGTCTCTAGGATAGAGAACGACTTCTCTGATGTTTGTGGATTTAGTAAGGATCATCATAAACCTATCGAATCCAAGCCCACATCCAGAATGTGGAGGCATTCCCCATTCAAATGTTTGTAAATGGTTTGAAAAGCTATTAGGGTTTAGTCCTTTGTCTAGTAACTTATTTTTCAGCCTTGCAGAATCGTGTTCTCTAGTTCCTCCAGAAACAATTTCAAGATATCCATATTGTAAATCAAATGACTTGGAGAGCTCTGATTTTTTTTCGTGTTCGAGAATGTAAAACGGCTTTAGTTTTGTTGGCCAATCAACTATGAAGTAGAATTTGGGATATGTTTCACCGAGTTTTCTTAGAGCTGGATCGGAAAGATCCTCTCCGAATTCTATTTTCTCCCCCAAACTTTTCAAGTCCTCCAGACACTTCTCGTACGTAATTCTTGGTATCTTATCAACCAAAATCTCCTGACTGTCGTCAAAATGTTTCATTTGGTTATTGTAATTAGTATATAGATCTTTTATTGTCGAGATAACTAAATCTTCAATGATATCCATAACATCACCATATTCTAGAAATGCTGCCTCCAAATCCACACTTACAAATTCTGAAAGATGTCTAACAGTATGTGATGGCTCAGCTCTAAAATATGATGAAATTTCAAAAACTCTTTCTAGCCCCAGAGTTAGTTGTTCCTTGTAGAGTTGTGGACTTTGAGCTAAGAACGCCTTTTTTGAAAAATATTCAAAACCAAAGAGATCTGCGCCACCCTCTGTAGCGCTTCCAATTATTTTTGGGGTATTAACCTCTACAAACATTTTTGAGATAAGGTATTTACGAATCAAATAAAGTGCATTCGATCTAGTCTTAAAAATATTTGAAATTCTAATGTTTCTTAAATCTAGCGCCCTGGAATCTAGTCTCTTATCCAATGACGAGCTTACTCTTCCGGTTGGATCTATTGGAAGAGGGTTTGCCGCCTTTGATAAAAGTTGGACTTTTTCTACTTTAACCTCAACTTGAAAGCTCTCTGCTCTGGTTTCTTGAATAATTCCATTTAACATGATAACACTTTGCCTTGGTATTTCTCTAAGACTAGATAGTAATAATCCGGTGACTACACCCTGAAAGTTTCCAGTCATGTCTCTAACGCTTATAAATCCAATTTTTCCCATATCTCTGAAATCCTCAATCCATCCTATGAACGTCAGATTCTGGCCTATGTTGTCTTTGTCAATTGATGAAGCAAATGTTCTTTTCATAGTATCATAATTATTCATTCCATTATTTTCCTGAGATCTCTACAACAAGCTCAACCTTTCTAACTGCGGTAACAATTTTTTTTATTTTCTCAATTATGCTAAAGAATTTTTCATAATCTTTACTTTCAATAGTAACCTGTGTTACCTGATTACCATCGGGTAACCAAATCATGTTTGTTTTCAAAATCCTAATTGGAAAGAAAAGATTTTCAAGAAATCTTCTAATCGAGCTATTTGCTTCTACGAACCATACTTTTCCATTAAATTCCTTTTCGACTGAACTCATTAATTCATCATCTGAGTTAATGTGGCTTACATTTGAGTCCTTTAGAATTAACACATAGTCTTCATCGATTTTCTGTGACCCTATGAGATTCAGTTTATCAATATTTTGATTCTTATGAGAGAGTTTGATAAGTTTAATCGAGGATTCTACGTCAATAGTAGATAGTTCCCCATTTTTCAGTCTGCTTTCACACTTTGGACATAAAACACCAGTTTTGGCATCAAAAATACAAATGGGTACTTTCAACTTAACATCAGGTTGTCTACTATTTTTACCATATATATGTCAAATAGGTTCTGATGGAACGACTAAGATTCTATAAAATAGATACTTATACGGTCCTGATCAATAAAGTCTTGTTTGAATTTTGCTCTTACTGTAAATAATTTAAAGGTTCATTATTTCACCCAATTTGGTAATGTGAAGGCAGTTGACGACGTTAGTTTTACATTGGGAAAAAATGAATCTATAGGAATTGTGGGCGAATCGGGATGTGGTAAGAGCACGTTGGGTGCAGCACTCTTACGTTCAGTTCCCTTTCCGGGCAAAATAGTTGATGGTCAAATTGTTCTCGACAATCAAGATATTACCAAAATATCAGATGATGAATTTGATAAAAAGATCAGATGGAAGGAAATTTCAATGATCTTTCAGGGTGCACTTAATTCGTTAGATCCAGTCTTTAATGTTGGATCACAAATGAGGGAAATTTTGAAGCAACATGGTTACCCTAGAGATGATATTGATGTAATTTCGGAATCTTTGAAAAGTGTCCTATTAGAACCCACTATAACGAGAAAATATCCGCATCAATTGAGTGGTGGCATGAAACAACGAGTTGCAATAGCAATGGCATTGTTACTGAATCCCAAGATATTGATAGCAGATGAACCCACCACTTCGCTTGATGTCATGGTGCAATCACAAATTATCAATCTCTTGAAAAAATTAAAAAGAGATCGCAACATGTCGATAGTATTCATTTCCCACGACTTGGGAGTCATATCAGAAGTATCAGAAACGATTGCTATTATGTATCGTGGGCAAATAGTTGAATTGGGAAAATCCTATGAAATTTATAAAAACCCAAAACACCCTTATACTGAAAAGCTCGTAACATCAATTCCAAGTATCAAAAATAAGGAAAATATTCCGCAAAATTCAGACAGAAAATCGGAAGGATCAGCAAGACTAGAAAGAATAGAAAGTTCACAACAATCAATTATAAAACAGATGGGATGCAAATATTTTGATAATTGTCCTTATGCAAAGGAAAAATGCCGTAATGACCCGCCCTTAATTAACGATAAGAATGGATTTGTTCGTTGTTGGTTATACGAATAGAGACATAGGTTTACTGATTCTGAATTAGAATCAACTAAATTGAATTATTCTATTCCAGATAGACTCAAACTATGCTACAATTAAGAAAAACTTCAATCATAAGAATTTTAAACTCCATCTATTTAATAGTCTACGGAATATGAAAGTTACACTTTCTGCAATAAAAGCGGATATCGGAGCCATTGGAGGTCATACTAAACCGAGTGATGAACTGGTAGAAGCGGTTAACAAGGTGGTAAAGGAGAATTCTAAATTGTTACTGGACTATTACATTGGGTATACGGGCGATGACATACATATCATTATGACACATACAAGAGGCGCAGATAACAAAGAAATTCATAAAATGGCATGGGACGCATTCACAGAGGGAACCAAAGTTGCAAAGGAACAGGGCTTATACGGAGCAGGACAAGATTTGTTGAAAGACGCCTTTTCTGGAAACGTGAGAGGCATGGGTCCAGGAGTAGCCGAGATAGAAATTGAAGAAAGACCAAGTGAAGTGTTTTGCGTTTTTGCTGCAGATAAAACAGAACCGGGTGCCTTTAATTTCCCACTTTGGAGAATGTTTGTGGACGCTAGGAGCAGTACTGGTTTGTTGATAAATGAAAAATTAGCTGAAGGTGTTAAATTTAGGATAATGGATGTTATGACAGGTAAAGTTGCAGGACTCAAACTATGGGGAGACAAGCCGGAATTA
>JAICQW010000279.1 GCA_025937665.1 Nitrososphaeraceae archaeon
CACTATTTTTTATTTTTGTATCCAAAAAAGATATTATCATCTCTTGTTTATTTTATAAAATGTAGTATCACAGTCTAGATATTTTGCAAACTCAATCATTAAGTTCAGATTATTATTCTGATGTCTTTCTGATGAACCATTATTTTTCAATATGTTAGAAATTCGTTTATTATTTTGATATTAGAAGAATTTGGTAAACTCTCAATTTTATTTACAGTTGTAGATAATTTGGCTACCGTCTTGGACTAATCCCTCTTCCTTTAAGATTTATTTTCATTCTCAATTATATGAACCCATATACATAATGGGCTCAGAGGATTGTGAATTGTTTTTGACACAATATTTTTGGCCCAAAATAAGACAATAAACATAAAATGAGATTCGAACCCATAGAGGATCCTTGGTTCTTTTATTATTAAATCTAATTTACTTATTTACTCCAAGAAGACAATTAACAACTTATCCTACTACTACTAGATCATACTAATTGCATTAGTTGGATTGGGCTGTAGTGGATAGAAATGTATTTAATATCTTACCGATCTCTTCCGGATATTGATCCATTACTGCATGACCAGCATTTTTGATCTGTACAAGCCAGGCTCCTGGAATCTTCTCTACAATCTTTAAAGAATTAACATGCGGCGCGTACATATTATCATCGGTTCCAGTTATGACCAAAGTAGGTTTGGCTATTTTCGCAAGCTCATCACAAGCACCACTCCAGTTTGGATTGTCCTCCCAATGCTTCCCTACGTTATTCTGATTATTCATTGCCTCAGGGGAAAGCCCAGGCTTCGCTTGCTGTAAAGTTGGAATGTTCTCAAGTACTTCAGGATGCAGTCTAATCCATCCAGATCCTACTGAAGCAGATACAAGCTCTTTCATCTCCTCCTGAGAAATAGAAACATTATTTAGTGATTTGTTTACCACTTCGGCTTGCAATTTTAGAAACTCAGGTGGTTTAGGTGTATGATCTTTTCCGCCACATGATGAACCAACAAGTACAAGACTGTTAACCTTATCTGGATACATGATTGCAAGCTGTTGGGCTATATATGATCCAAGAGAATATCCAAGAACATCTGCTTTTGGTATTTTCAGAGCATCAAGCAAACCAGCTGAATCGTTTGCTAGTTGCTGATAAGTGTATGGTTGGGAACCAGTTGTTGTATTTCCAAGTCCACGACTATCAAACACAATTACTGTGTGATTTGAAGAAAGACTCCTTGGAAAGGACGGGTCCCACTGATCCATACCATCAGAAGCGCCATTGAAAAGTAAAATAGGGTCACCCTTACCTAACATCTTGTATGCAATTTCAATATCCCCTACCTGAACTTTTTTTGCTGGAATACTTTGTATGTTTGATGAATATGTTACATTGAAACTTGTCTTATCTTGCTGACCATAAACAGGATTGATAGTAGTAGTGGTAGTAGTCATCATCATAGCAGTAGTAGGGATAATAATTATAAACATGAAGATAATGATGAAAACTGAAGTTTTATTTCCTTTAATTTTTGGTAGGTAATACATTTTTCTAAACTATTTTGAATATTGTTCACTAACTATTAAAGTACTTCATGGAATTTCTGATTAAGTTAATTATTATTGATATATCAAAATTGACAATATTGATAATAACTAATAGTAAATCTGTAATATACAAAATCAAAAATAGATGAACTCGAGAAAAGTAAGGGCGCATAGGGAGTAATACCGATAGCGGTTCTAAAAGAGGAGTCTAATGTAGAGATATATTATTTGCTTGTTCACCAGTGTGATTAAATCCCAGCCGAGTCATCACAATGGGATAGGCCATTTATTGGGCCTATCCCATTTCAGATTTAATTAATTATCGCACATATTATTTTCTTTGTCTAGAATATCTGGTTTTTGTTGAGCAATTATATTTGACAAACCTCTCATATAGTTTTTGGCAAAGGTGGTAACAGGTTGAGAAGAATACCATATACAACCAAGTACCTGACAATCATGACATGTTTTAGCAATATCCCATTTGGGAGATTCCCATATTTCATCTATGCTCTGTTCCAATAGGTTATATGTATTTTCTGGAGAATTATATTTCCAACAAGGAACAAGTACGGTTCCATTTCCATTTATAAATATACTTTTCCAAACACCACATTCATCATATAGTCC
>JAICQW010000049.1 GCA_025937665.1 Nitrososphaeraceae archaeon
ATCAGCATCGGTACTATCAGCATCGGTACTATCAGCATCGGTACTATCAGCATCGGTACTATCAGCATCGGTACTATCAGCATCGGTACTATCAGCATCTGCTCTTTTGGTATCTGCTGATTTTTCGCTTTTCTCATCGGATTGTGCGGTAGCAGTTAACAGTATAGAGCATTCAAGTGAAGTAATGAGCATTATGATTAAAATTGACGAGAGTAAAACGTATTTCTTATTCCGGTTTAACGATTCTATCAAGACTTGATTCGAAACTTATTTGAATTCTTTTATATTTACGGAATGTCGAAAAAATTACTGAAATCAACAACAGGAAAATAACTTCATTGACTATAAGAAAATACCATAATATGTATGAAATAATAGGCTGCCTTTGAAATATTTGCTTGATGTTTTAATAAAATTTAAGATGCTTGGAATAATTTTTTATTCTTCCAAGAATCAATTTATCAAGTACTATTGAGTGAGAATATTTCCTTAAATGAGATAGAAAAGAGAATAATATTTCATATTGATTTTGACTATTTCTATGCACAATGTGAAGAAATAAGAAATCCAGAATTAAGAAATATTCCAAGCGTAGTCTGCGTATATTCAGGCCGGGAAGACGATTCAGGTGTCGTCAGTACATGCAATTATGAGGCACGAAAATATGGTGTCAAAGCGGCGATGCCCATTAAATTGGCAAAGTCAAAGTTAAAAGATGTTCATTCAATGTTTCTCCCTACTGACATGCCCTATTACCATGAAATATCCACAAAAGCAATGAGGATAATTCAAAATTACGGGGAACTCTTTGAGCAAGTCAGTGTAGATGAATGTTATATGGACTTTACAAAAATAACGAATTCTGATTTTGATGATGCAAAAATTTTTGCTGTATCCTTGCAAAAAAGTATCAAAGACCAGATTAAATTGACATGTTCCATTGGGGTGGGACCTAATAAATTAATAGCAAAAATAGCATCGGGTATCAATAAGCCCAATGGAATAACAGTTGTACGTCTGGAAGATGCCAAACAATTTATCTCAAATTGTAAGATTGATGATATCCCTGGAGTTGGTCCAAAAACATCCAAGAAACTGGAAATGCTAGGGATAAAATCGGTATCTGATATATCAAACAAAGGTATTTTTGAACTAAGAGATGCTCTAGGTTATAAGATTGCAACTTTTCTGGTGAATGCGTCAAATGCAATCGATTATTCACAGATAAAAGTTCGTGGAACTTCAAAACAAATTGGCAAGATAGTTACCTTAAAAAAAGATACAACAACTTTGGAACAGATAAAATTGACAGTGGAAAATCTTTGTACATCCGTATTTGAAAATTTAGAAAATAAACGACAGGCATTCAGAGTTCTCACTATAATATTAATTTTAGAAAACCTTCAACATGTTTCATTTTCTAAAAGCCTAAAACTTTATTCAGCATCCCTTGATGAATTGCATAAGAATTCATTATCAATCACAAATGAAATGATCAGTAATAATTCAATCTCTCTTGACAACATAAGGAGGATTGGTATTGTAGTATCTGATCTAAAGGATATCTCAGGACAGGATTCGTTATTGAATTATCTCGAGAATTAGAGTTTGTAATTTCTTGTATTTTATCGTGGTTAATATAGTTTCAATGATTTACTGTGCTTTAAGAAATAGTGTTTAAGAAATCGGATGCATTTCATATGATTTATGAAGATATGACCTTCAGTGATCTATTAACTAATTCTTTTACGACTTTATCTGATTTTGATCCGATTATTTTTGCGTTTATGAAGTTAGGTTTTCCTCCACCGCTCCCCATATTCTGTTCTTTTCTCAGTTCTTCAAAGATTTTAGCACAGTCTAAATTAATATCATCACTCCTTGCAAAAATAAGAGATGCCATGTCATTGTCAACCATATTGACGAGAACAACAACTGTTCCTGATTTAAGTATCATGTCTCCTGCGAAATTTTGGATAGTACGCCAGTCCATATCATGTAGGATTGTTGCAATTAGATTCATGTTCTGATTGTCAATTGTCCGAACCGGTATATCTAACAGTAACTTGTTTGTTAATTTTTTTAAACGATTGTGATATTGTTCTCTTTCATTGGATAGCTTCTTTATAGTAGCCTCAACTGTATTATAATTTGCTCCGATTTGAGCACAAATATTATTAATCTTTTCTGTTATTCTAACTGCCTCGTCCATCGCATTTTTGCCAACCATGAACCTGATCTCATAATCAGATCCATTCATTGACATATTAGTTACCAAGAAAAATATACATTCAGACAAATTATTAACATGTTCCATTGAGCATGCAGAAAAATCGTGCTTTTCTATTTCAACTACTGTAATGGCATCTACATTCTCCAGTCTTGTTTCATTAGCTCTCAGAGCTGGGAACACGTTCCTGGCTTCTTGTAGCGAGGAAAATGAGTGACGTGATATTTTTCTGCCTTCTAAGATTAGTCGATTAACTTCCTTCTCAGCAGAAGCTATCTTTTCAAAATCAAGTTCTACTTCTGATTTTCTTATGAACGCAATATTGTATGGATCCTTATGTTCTACTTTTCTCACGCTTAGTGTACTTTTTAATACTTTTTGCAGCGATCCTATAAAGGCATGTTCTGCAGTATGCGCTGCTCTTGTGTCCACACCCATCATCATCAATTCAAGCTACTAATATACAGGAGCATTAAAGCGTTAATTATTGATGACGCCGCAGGGCTTCCACCCTTTCTTCCAGTATTTGTAATAAACTCCACATTCGTCGTTGAAAGTTCAGATTTTGATTCTGCTGCTGAAACAAATCCTACAGGTATTCCAATTACAAGTGCTGGCATTACTGTATTTTCATTTATCATCTTGATTACCTCATACAATGCGGTTGGGGCATTTCCTATTACAACAATTCCACCATCGATTTCTTTAGATGAGTATCTCATTGCCACTGTGGAGCGAGTCTTATTTTCATTTTTAGATATGTCGATCACCTCCTTATTCGATATATTGCATACAAGACTATTCCCAATTTTTGCTACAGATTTCTTGTTTATGCCTGACTGTACCATGTCAACATCAACAACTATGTGTCGCTTCTTCCTAAACGCTTCGAAAGCATATTCGATGGCGCTAGCAGAAAAGATAATTCCGTTCTTATCAGGTTTTGCAAAATCAAAATCAGCAGTTGCATGGATTACACGTCTGACAACATTCCATTGTAGTTCACTGTAACCATGAGTTCCAATTTCAGATTCAATGATTTTCATACTGTTTTCTTCTATACCAAGTGAAGATTCAGACATATCCCTGGACTTTGCCCTTACTGCTCTCTCGATATTATCACTATTTTCGATCAACTTTTCCTTCCGCCTCTTTTGCCCTCTCTAGTACCAAGCTCACGAGTTTGGGGTCTACGCCAAAATGCTCTGTAACATAAACCTTGATATTATCTAGATTGTAGTTTTCCAACGCAGAATTGATATCTTTTACAACATCATTTTTTATATGCGCTCCCTTGTGTAGGAAGTAGGGAACGATTATCACTGTACTTGGCTTGTTGGAAATAATCTTGTCTATTCCGTTGGCTATACGTGGTTCATCTAATTCAAGAAAACAAAATGTAACACTTCTGAAATCTGCCTTTAGACTGTTAACCGTATGTACAAATGCAGTTCTAGCACTCCTGTCACTGCTTCCATGACCTATTACAAGTATATCGCACTTGTCATTTGATAATAAAACATTATTTTTTTCTCTTGCAGTATGAATTCTATCTCTAATGAGCGATTCAAGTGTAGTATGATAGCTCAGAGGTTTTGTAATTACTACTTTTAACTTCCTATCATAACAGATTCTCGCAGTTTTTTTTACAGAATCTTTTAACTTCATCCCGGGATACAAGAAATAGGGCATTACGGTGATAGAATCTACATTGCTGGAAATGCACTTGTTAATCCCTTCTTCGATGTATGGTGGTATAACTTCAAGAAAGCAATGATCTACATATGCATATTCACTTTCATCCCTGATCATAGTACATAATTGGGCAAGCTCTTCTTTTGCCTCCGGTTCCCTGCTGCCTCTATCGATTAGTAACAAAGCTCTGTTCATATTAGATATTTACCTTGGAGTAATTTATCCTAGACACTGCCACTGTGAGGTTGGGAGGGAACTTTTGTTTTGTCACTATTAGTTCACCACCTGAGCTAAGTATTGACGAGGCTTCTGATACACTTGATGTTCCTTCGTATTTTTTTACCACGTCTGAAGGATTTGGAACCATAATCTTGTCTAACTTTTCTTTGTCATAAAACTCTAGAGGGATTCCATGTTTGTCTGAAAAAAATCCTAATGAATCTGGAGATTTACCTCTATTTATGGTTGAGAGATTTCTAATGCTAAGAAAAGACAACTTATTTTCCTTTAAGACTTTCAATATACCATCCTCTATTTCCTTCTGAGTCGTATCCCAATGAAAACCTAACCCCACTACAAGACTCTTTGGTCTATAAATTACGGATTTATTGACAAGAAGTGGATCTGTAATGATCTTGTCAGAAATTATTAAACCGCCTTTGAAATCATCTGATCTTAATTCATCAATATCCATTACTATTGATACGTTTTTTGGTAATTCTTTGTTCCACCATTCTGTTTCACCTGTATCCTGATAGACACCTATTTTTTCTTCATTAACCATAAAAGCACTAATCTTAGTAACGTTTTCAAAATTTTCAATGCGCCATTTAAATTCGGAACCTAAAAGATCTACTGCTATCGTTTCATTGACATCGGCAGCTGTGGTGATTACAGGAGTTGAATTCAGTATATCTGCAATTGATTTGGTTAATGAGTTCGCTCCTCCCAGATGACCTGACAGAGTACTTATTACAAAATTCGCTTTATCATCTATAACGATAACTGCTGGATCTGTCTTTTTATCTTTCAACAGATTTGATATTAAACGGATTACAGCTCCCAATGAAAAAATGCAAATTATACTTTCATATTCTTTGAAAATCTCCTCAATCATGATTTTTGTATTTTTTTCAAACCAGATAATCTCATCAGAAGAATCTTTGTGTTTTGATTGCGCATAAATTGATGCTGAAGGAATTTTTTCTTTTATTCTCTTTGATATATTGATTCCATTTTTAGTAATACAAACAATAGCAACCTTTCTGCTCATGCATTACTCTATAAAAATTGTTCAAATAATATACTTTGTGTTAATTGTTATGTCAAAGACATAAAAATTCAAATATTGAATGAAACAACAGTATGCAGTATACAGATGACATTAACCTTCTTTTGTAAGAGGAATCGTCACACCGAATGTCCTGGTGAATGGCCGATTGGCGATTCGTGTGGCTCAGATCATGACTGCTCATTTGACGTAAAGATGTCAAAATGCGAATGCTCATGTCATGAATGAGTAGCGGTACGTTATGTAATAAGCAGGTTTTTGAGCTTTATTTGAATGTAAATTAAAAATGATCTTAATGGGGTCAGAAATTATGGTTTTCGATCACTTCTATTTCACTCAGCCACCACATCATCATACCCCGTTAGCAATTTATTATTTATTGATTTCATTAATTCTTTCGCTTTTAGCTTCATGGCATCATTGATCTTGATTAGAACAAGTCCTTCCAATGGTTGACCATAACATACTAGAGAGTCATTTGGTGCAAAATAACATACCGGAAGTGTCAGTAAATCCTCCTCGCCTATAACCTGCAAAATGACATCTTTTTTGCCAGTCAGGGCAAATCGTATTTTGGTAATAGCTTCCTTTCTAATGGTTCCTGCGGGATTAATACATGAAACTATAGTAAAATTCTTTGACCTTAGTTTAGTTATTACATCATCCGAAATTATATCTTTTTCTTGCCTCCTCTCAACCCCGTCAATTATTGCCAAATCAGGGTAAATATCAAAGTCAACAAGTCTTTCAGTAGAACGGTCACCTACTGTTATTATTTTATGAGTAGTACCAGCAATCTCTTTTCTAATTTTTTTTTCTGTTATGTCGCTATCTAGAATTAGCTTTCCTAATGGTTTTTTAAGTTCTGCAAGAACTTCAGGCGGTATTGACACTTTGTTCTTTTGACTGTTCGTTTTCTGCTTGTTCTTTTGACTGTTCGTTTTCTGCTTTTTCCTGATCCTGTAATTCTGAGGCAATTATACTGATTCTACCAGCTACAGTACGGGCAATTTTGTCAAATATGACTGCCTGATTATTATTTGGTTCTGAAATTGTTACGGGATTGCCGCTATCACTTCCTGACATTATTTGTTGATGGAGAGGTATTTCTCCAATGAAAGGAACGTTAAACTGATCGCTAACTTTCTGTCCCCCACCTGTACCAAAAATAGCGATCTTATTATTACAATGTTGACATTCCAGATAACTCATATTTTCTATGACTCCAATGATGGGTACATTCAATTTGTTAAACATCCCTACTGCCTTTACGGCCACATTCATTGCTACATCTTGTGGAGTGGTAACTATTATTATTCCGGTTATTGGTATTGTCTGTGCCAAAGTTAAAGGTGCATCTCCAGTACCGGGTGGTAAGTCAATTATAAGGTAATCAAGTTCACCCCAGTTTACATCCGTTAAAAACTGTTTTACAATTCCGGCTACAATAGGACCTCTATAGATTCCTGCTTGCTGCGATTGTTCATAAAAGAATCCCATTGAAATGACTTTTACTCCTTGAGACAAAACAGGTTCTATTTTATTATTAATTACTTCAGGCGCATTCTTGAGTCCTAGCATCAGAGGAACACTGGGACCATAAATATCAGCATCCAGTAACCCCACCTTTGCGCCGGTCCTAGCTAATGTCAGAGCAAGGTTGACAGATACTGTTGTCTTTCCTACTCCTCCTTTACCACTAGCTATTGCAAGTATATTTTTGACACCAGGTAATAATTCATCCATTGAGATCGAACGCCCTTCCATGACCCTGGCAGTTACCTTAAGATCAAGATCTTTAATTCCCAAGTCCATCATGGAATTACGAACGGACTGCTCTATCTCACTATTAAAAGGACAAGCCGGCGTGGTAAGCTCTAATGTAAATCCAACTTTTCCATCGTTAATTGCAAGGTCTTTAATCATGCCCATTGAAACTATGTCTTTATGCAATTCGGGATCTTCGATTGTCTGTAATTTTGCCATGATTTGCTCTATTGAGACCATATTATCGTACTCTTCCAAAGAATATTTAAATCATACAATATCACTGACCCTGATACTGAGTCAAGAAATAATGAAAAGGTTCATAAATTGATAATTTAAACAGATTGACAATAAGTAATGTTTGCGATAATACACATGGATGACGTTGTTAGAATCCCTCCCAGTATGATGAAAAAATCTCTCAATGAGACCACAATGGAAATTCTTAAGGAAAAATACGAGAGTATGATAAATCCTGAATTGGGTTATGTTATTATGATCATTGATGCAAAGGCAAATAAGATCGGAAAATTGGTTTCCGGTGACGGTGCAACCTTTCATAAGGTGTCTTTTAAGGCGTTAACATTTTATCCTAAAATGCAAGAAATTGTTGAAGGAGAAATTGTCGAAATTACTGATTTTGGTGCCTTCGTAAGAATAGGTCCAACCGATGCTTTATTGCACCTGTCTCAAATAACTGATGATTATCTAAAAAGCGATGTCAAGCAAGGGGTAATAGTTGCAAATCAATCAGCCAAATCCCTTAAAATTGGATCAAAGCTTAGAGCAAGGGTAACCGCGATAAGTTTGGGAAAAGGCTCGGCAATGGGTAAAATAGGAATTACCTGCAGACAGCCTTTTCTTGGAGCTCTTGAATGGATTGAAGAAGAGATTAAGAAAGCCAAGAACCCTGCTGCAAATAACCAGAAAGAAAAAGAAAAGAAAGGGACAGTGGCAGCTTAATGGCCAAAGAACTTGCATGCAAAAAATGTAAGGCCATTACTATTGGAAAGGTATGTCCTGTTTGCAAGTCGACCGAACTTTCATCCGATTGGTCTGGTACAATAGTAATATTTGATTCAAAGAATTCTTTGGTTGCATCAACACTTCAAATCTCGACTCCGCACAAATATGCTTTAAAAGTAACTTGACTCTTAAGAAAAAACCAAAAGATCTAAATCAATATTTTAGTTTACGAGAATCTCTTATTAGATTTCTCAGAGAAGACATAGCCACAGGCGATCTGACCAGCGAATATGTAATAAATAAGGATCTAAAATCTTCATCATTTATTATTTGTAAATCTGAAAGTGCAGTTGTCGCAGGGCTTGAAGAAGCCAGAACAATATTTGACATTTGCAAGTGTGGTTCAAAAAGTTTAGTCAAAGACGGTACCGTAGTAAAAAAAGGCAGCAAGGTAATGACTGTTAAAGGAAGTACTAGATCTATTCTAAAAGCAGAAAGAACTGCTTTAAATTTAATGATGCGTATGAGTGGGATTGCAACTGATACAAAGAAATATGCAGATATTGCAAAAGCAGTTTCAAAAGATATAAGAATAACAGGAACCAGGAAGACTGCACCTGGCTTGAGATACTTTGATAAGAAATCAATTGAGCTGGGCGGTGGATATCCACATAGAAATACACTGGATGAAATGATACTAATAAAGGATAATCATCTTGCGGTGACCAAATCCATAGAGGAAGCCATTTCAATGGCTAGACAAAAGTCTGGCAAAAATCTCATGATAGAATGCGAAGTTATCGATACACAATCATCGATAGAAGCGATTAAAAGTGGTGCCGATATAATCATGCTGGATAACTTTTCTCCTCAACGCGCCCAGAAAACTATTTCCTATTTGAAGGAACTTGGTTTACGAAAAAAAATACTGATAGAAATTTCAGGCGGCATTAATCTTTCGAATATCAAAGAGTATGCTCATGCTTTACCAGATATGATATCAGTAGGTTCCTTAACTCATTCTAGTAAATCAGTTGATTTTTCGATGGAAATGGAAATAGTTAATTGATAAATTAATTACGATTAGTTAATCACTCTCAAGGACGTTCTTCTAAAAGATATCAGTTGAATATTTGATTAAGATATCATCAACATACGTTCGATAGGAACCCTGGCCTTATCTGCAATTTGTTTTGGAACCTTGACTTCATATTGTTTATGTACAAGTGAGTCAACTACTTTTTCAATTGTTATTTGTTTCATGTATTTGCAGACAGCATTTTCCTTAACTGGTATGAACAACTTGTCTGGATTTTCTTTTTTCATTCTGTACATGATACCTGTTTCTGTAGCAACAACAAACTGATTGTTCTCTGATTTTCTGGCATGTTGCATCATCCCCTCAGTAGAAAGAATATGAGCTTTCCTCGTTATGTCGCCAGAAGCCAGACCATACAGAGTTGATGAGGTACAGCCACATTCAGGATGAATCATGAATTCTGCAGTATTGTATTTTTGAAAAATATTATTAATGTCAGCTGCAGTGATACCCGCATGAACATGACATTCTCCTGGCCATACATACAAATTCTTCCTGCCAGTGACCTGACCAACATACGATCCCAAGAACATGTCAGGTAAGAATAAGATTTCAGTCTCACGTGGAATGCTGTTTACAACCTTTACTGCATTGGATGAAGTGCAACAATAGTCAGAGAGGGCTTTTACTTCTGCACTGGTATTAACATAGCTGACTACGACAGCGCTGGGATGTTCTTCCTTCCATTTCTTTAATTCAGATGAATTTATCGTAGAAGCAAGAGAACATCCGGCTTCCAGATCGGGGATCAAGACAGTCTTTTCAGGGCATAGAATTGAAGCGGTTTCTGCCATGAAATGTACACCGCAAAATACGATAATGTCGGCGTCTGTTTTGGCTGCTTCTCTTGATAACGCCAGTGAATCGCCTATAAAATCAGCAATATCCTGAACCTCCGGAACCTGGTAATTGTGCGCCAAAATGAGAGCATTGCGCTCTTTCTTTAGTGCGTTTATTTGATCGAAATGCATTGATTGGACTAGTGTCATCTAATGCGCTTGTTTTACATAATTATAGATTTAAAGTAGTACAATTTAGGATAACATTGCCTATTTCACGCATGATAAGGGCAATACTTGCCACTTTGATAGGACAGAGAAGTACGATGAATTATTGCAGTAATAGATATATTATATCAAAGTGAACCTATTTCAAATGCCAACTCATGGATCGTTAACAAAGGCGGGAAAAGTAAGAGGTCAAACTCCCAAGATTGAAGGTAAAAAGAGAGTGAGTCCCATTTCAAAATTGAGAAATAAAATAAATTTTGTAAAGAGATTTGAAAAGAGGCGCCAGCCTGGACAAAAAAAGCCAGAACGTATGGGTAGAAGACGTTAGTCTGAAACTCATTATTTTTCACCTTCTTAAATTATTTTAGATACTTTATTGTTTAGCAACATGTAAATCCAAATATTGATAAGTGAAATTAGTACAATATGGAGAAGAAAGTTGCAGTAATAGGCTATGGCAGCATTGGTAAAGAAATTATCGCATCAGCAAAAAGACAAGAGATTCCAAATGCCAAGATTGTAGCAGTATTTGATAAACAATCTCAAGTTGTTAATTCGGTTGATAAGGAAAATTCCGATGTACATTTGTTTTCAGATTTCGATGAATTCTATAATTCACATACTTATTCCAATCTAGATGTCATAATAGAGTGCGCTTCAAAAGATGCCGTTAAAGAATACGGTAAAAAAATAATCGAGTCAAAAAAAGACCTGATTGTTTTGAGTGTGGGTGCGTTTTCAGATAAAGAATACTTGGCAGAATTACAAGATTTGTCGAA
>JAICQW010000108.1 GCA_025937665.1 Nitrososphaeraceae archaeon
ACCTTGCGTCCTGAATTCTAGCCTGTTTTGATTATAGGTATATTCCTACTCTATCTAGCGTTTTTTACAAGTTTAATGACCGACTCTGAGCGTTCACTACTTTCATCTAAAACAAATGCACAACAGCAAACTTCATGCCTATCTTTAACCCTACGCTAGATGGAATCCCAATTTAGAACCGATAGTGTCGTGGGTACCGACGCGTTACTGGTTAGTACTCTTATCCAGTTAAGAAGAGGATACAAATTCTAGATATCAATCATTACTTTGAACGAATATCTTTATTTTTACATTTGCCTTTTACTTCTTTTAGACAGGTCGGACAAATTATGAAATAGAGGAGGATCAGTGAAGAAAGGAATAACGGTTGAACTATGCGTATTGTATTAATTTCACATAATAAGATGGAAATTAGTAGAGTCGATTTTAGATCTTTCAGGTTGTTATCTTTAGTCTTTATTATATTATCAAGCTCATCAATAAAACGTATTGAATACTTTTGCCGGCAGGAGACCGTATATTCTTGTTGCACTTGCGGTAATCTCGGCATATTCTATGTTTGTCTATCTCCAATCGTTGCATGAAGAAAATATTTCCAATAGAGTTCTTCAAGAGCACAAGGCTCGGCAGGTGCTGTTAGTTCAGAGCATTACCCAGAATATTGGCTCAGACTTGGATAGGTCTTTACAAAGGATAATGGCTTTATCTGAAACACTTCGCCTAAGTATTCCTTTAGGACTGGATCTGCTAAACCTTACTCATACAGTGTACTCAGATGTCAGGTCTATTGCTCCGTTTGACGAATTATTCATCGTCTATAGGGACGGCACCGGCGTTAGGATGACTGGAGGGTCTTTTAACAGTACTACAAAATCCATCGCCACGACACCGTTTAACATTACAAACGGCGAAAAAGTGTTCAGAAGTTTTATCCAAGATTCACTTGTCGAAAAAACAACTCAATTATCACCGGGTTATAACATGAATGGTAAATGGAAAGTTGCTATGACAGTTCCAATTTTTGATTTTAGTAAGAAAGGGTATGTTGGTCTGATAGGGATTAGTATCCCAACCTTAGATTTAGTTGAGCGATATGGTAACGTATTAGATGCTACTAGATTGAGACTTATTTTTTATGATAAAAACGCGACGCTCCTGGCTGGATATCCTTTACCAAATAGTATTATAGGAAAGAGCATGTTCTCTTCAGAAAACCAAAAAATAATCTCGGAGAATGGTAGGCCTTTAGTCAATAATTTGTTCCGCAAGATAATATCGGGACAGGCATATACTACTGAATTTGACATTGGCGATGGTCCAAGACTGGTAAGTGGTAGCCCGATCTACATAGGTGCATATCCAGCATACTTTCTCAATATTGCTACTCCATTTTCTCAAATTCTTTCGCCAGTTCAGGACTTGTTGCATACTGAGCTGCTCTTGAACGTTATTGTCCTTCTAGCGTTTACCGCAACTATGGGTTATCTAATTTTTATTATGTCGCAGTGGGGAAACAAGATGAACAGAGAAGTTAAAAAGAGGACCCATGAAATCCAAGTTGCCAATAAGTCGCTCAGTGAAAAGGCTATCGAAATGCAGAAACTAAATACGGACCTAAACGGTGCAAACCAGAAAATAAAGATAGCATACGAGAATCTAAAAAAACACGATAAGCTTCAGAAAGAATTTGTCAACGTAGTTGCTCACGAATTAAGGACGCCTGTGCAGTCTATTATGGGATTTGTTGAGATGATGGATTTAAATCCAGAAAATAGACCAAAATATATGGAACGCTTAAAGCATAACACGGCAAGACTAGAAAGACTGACTGCAGATACTTTAGATATTGCAAGGATAGAAAGCGGGACTTTTAGACTATCCAAGGAGAAAAGTAACCTTAAGGAATTGATAAAAAATGCGATAGACGACTTAACCTTTACCATTCACAACAGCAAGAGAAATAATAAACTTGCAGTGATTTACGGTAAAGAAAATGAAGATTTATACATAAATATAGACAAGTCCAGAATTGCTCAAGTTCTTTCTAATTTGTTATCAAATGCTGACAAGTTTACTAAAAACGGAGATATATTAATTAAAGTAACGAAGCTAAACCGGGAAAAAGAAATTGAAGTCAGAGTAATTGACAATGGTCAGGGAATCGATAAAGAGATTCTGCCAAAATTATTCCAGAAATTCGTGACAAAGTCAGATATTGGTACAGGTATCGGTTTATACATATCAAAGCAAATAGTTCTTGCCCATGGTGGCAGGATTTGGGGTAAAAATAACGAAAATCGAAAAGGCGCAGAATTTGGGTTCAGCCTTCCATATATCTAAGGAAGGGTGCTAAGAATTAAAATATAATAGAAGGTAGTAAAACCCTACTTCATGCATGCAAGGTTAAAATCCTGATAAACCCTTAATTGTAGAAACTTTGAAAGATTACTAATCGGTTCTAAAATCAAGAATCCCATTCTAAAACCGATAGCGTCGTGGGTACCGACGCATTACAATGATGTTTGTCCTGTAATACTTGACAAGACGTTACTATCGAATTCCTCTATCATAAACTCAGTAAAGCAAATGTTACAAAATTCGGAGTCAGCAACCAAACGTTGTTCCATAATAGTGTCGCAGGTATTGTAGGATTTTTGACATAAGATACAAATAGTCATAATAATATAACGTCAATTAGCTATCTAGAGGTATGTGTTAAAAAAACTGTCTATAATGAAAATAAGAATGGGAATATCAACAAAAAGTAGAATATTTGTTTAATCTCAACCATACAGCATTAAACCAATCTTATTTAGAAGGCACTGGTTCCCCCTGCGCTGAACTTGCCTCCTCTAATACCAGCAAGCCTAACATAAAACTAAAGTAATTGTCCTGATATTCTAAATTCAGGATTAATAAAATTGGTAAAAAACAAAAAACAAATAAGGATAATACACGAGTCTGCTGCAAATTATACGTTTTCGAACACTGGTTCTACAAATATTAAGAGAGAGGAAAATGCTGATACTGCAAATAAGACCACAGCGAGTACAGAAAAGGGGAAAACTAGGGCGCGGTCCATCGATTTGAGAAACTCAAAAATTCGACAGAAAAATAGGATAGGTGCCGAACAACTATAAACAAGGTCATTATTTCAATGTGGAAATAATAGATTTATGATTTGATTTATTTTTTCAATAGAGGGCGTCACTGAACTGAAATTATCACAATTTAGTTAAGTTACAATACTCAGCATTTAAAAAGTGTAAACAAATAGGGTGTTTCTTTTTTTTCGTCCAGTGTCCAAGAGCTGGGAAGGCTTATACACTTCAAAATTTTCAGTCCAGAGTCATCTATGAATTTTCCCCACCCCCACTTAGATTGTTCTCCTGAATATTGCCCGTAGGTTTGACTTCCAATTAGCGTAATACCTACGTTGTGCAATTTCGCTTTATATTTTTTCAAGTGATTTATCATGCCGTAAGATAATATTTCACCAGAGTCAGGTAATGCAGAAATGAATATAATGGTATTTTCTAGTTTGAATTGCGAGTAGTCTATTGAATTCGAATCGCCATTAATGACTTTATATTTTACGTTACTGTAATTAGATATTTTAATTTGGAGGTCGCATAGATCTTTATCAATCTCTATTCCTACAGAATTAAGACCAAGTATACTACCACAAAATATCAATCTGCCATCACCTGATCCGACATCTATGATATTTTCAAATCCCAAATCCTTTGCAACTAGAATCATTACAAGTGCCGAGAGTCCCCAGGTGGGAAGAAATGGTTGATAAATCGTTTCATATTTTTTGGAACTCACCCAAAATTGATTTACATCCCCTTCATAAGATATGCACGGGATATTAGAAAGTGTTAGGCATTGTTGTTTGTAATATACTTTGTTATACTTAAAGAAAGTATGCAGTTTTTCCAATAGCCCTTTGTCAAATAAGTTTTGGTCATTTGCAACTGGGATAAATTCCCTAATATGATTATGTGATTGCAATTGACCAAGATATTCGTTCTTAAGTTCAACCAAATGTCCTGCCAAATAGTCCAGTTCCAATTAATTCTCATAATATGGTTTTTTTGGCAAATATATATTCGAATGTCTAGTCTAATCCGTGCTAATCCATGCTAATGATGAGTCTGAGCAGTATATGAGCGTAAAAAAAATATTATCGCAGGGTTTTCACATCATGTATTTCTAAATGATACCATAGAAAATACTTATCCATCTTTTTTTTCTAATTTCAAAAATCAGATCCGCACCGACGCAATCGAACTATTGGTAATAGATTTGGATTTTTATTTTATCTGAATCTAGTATAAAGAATGATTTCTTGTTAATATTATTACTATTATCCGTTAAGACCTCTATTTTCATTCTCTTCATTTGAGATAATAATTCCTCAAAATTTTCTTTAGATTTTAGATTTAAGGAAAAATGATCAAGACCGTATTGTGTTGAACCGGCATTAGCTATATCGTGACCTAACCATGTGTTGGTCGCAATGTGATGATGATAAGAATCCGCAGCAAAGAAATTTGCGCCAGGATGTGAGCAAGTATGATGGAGACCAAGCACTTTTGAATAAAAGTTACTTGATTTAGTTAGATCTGATACGTGCAAATGAATATGACCTATTACAGTATCAGCAGGCATGTGCCAGTCTAACTGATCTTCAGCTTCTTTTAGCAACTGTTTCAGATTTAGATGATGGGTCTTCATTTCTATCTGAAATTGTCCCGTTCTTTTCCAGTCCGACGGATGTCTATCCCTGTAAATCTCGACACCATTAGAATCAGGGTCTCTTAAGTAAAGCGATTCTGAAACTGCATGGTCTGCTGCTCCTTCAAAAGATAGTTGATTCGAGTTTTCGGTTAAATGCTTGAATATATTTGCTAGATGTCGTCTTGACGGTAACAAGATTGCAAAATGATATAGCCCTGCTTTTCGAATTATTGACTGTTCTCCTTCTTCGATCACTTTGTTTCCTTTATCTATTCTACTTAGGTGTAAAAGATAATTTTTATTGTTACTGCCAATCGCTGAAAGGAATGCACTTTCGTCTGAACTTTTTCCTATTAACTGGAATCCCAGTATATCGCGATAAAAGCTCAGAGACCTTTCTACACTGTAAACATTGAGTTTTACATTGGCTACAGACATGCCAGGACTAATCTCAAACGATTTAGTAAATTTCAATTTTGACTAGACTTTATACTCTCACATCAACATCAAATCAAGATCCCTCATCAGTTCATTACCGCTCGTACTTGAGTAAGATAAGTGAACCAGGACTCCAAAGCGTAGTTGTTGGAGTTATCGGACCATCTTTCATGGCTTGTACCGGTCCCCTTGTGTCAGTGATTACGTAGATGCTACTCCCATCAGGACCAAAAGCAATATCACGATAGCGATTTTCCGAGCGGAAAAGTTCGATTGGCTGACCAGTAACTGATTTTCCATCTTCGCTTAGGGATATCTGGAAAATTCTTCCAGCCTTAAGAGTGGTCATTAATAACGTATTTTCCCATCCTGGAATGGCGTCAGAAGTGTATAGGCGTAGACTAGAAGGAGCTACCGTAGGGTAACACACAGAAGCCATCTCTCCGCAAGTGTGATTCAAAAAGTTGTAATTTGCGTCGACGGTGTAAAATGTTTGGACTGGATCTACTAGGTTTTCAACATTAAACTCACTCTCATTTTTTACGATGACACCAGACGGAGCGGGTGCTATATCATTAAAAGTTAAACTTTCACAGTTCTCTGCGGCAGACCAGTTATAAAATTGATATGCTTTGTTGTCCTTATAACCGGAAACGTATGGCCATCCATAATTTCCACCAGGCTCAAGTCGATTGACCTCGTCATCTGAATTGTCACCGTGTTCTGCTACATAAATATCTCCGTTGGAACCGACGGCCAACCCTTGAGCGTTTCTATGGCCATAGGTATACACATGACTTTTAACACCTTCGATTTCAGGATTATCATCTGGAATGGAGCCGTCGGGGTTCATTCGTAAAACTTTCCCTTCATACGC
>JAICQW010000143.1 GCA_025937665.1 Nitrososphaeraceae archaeon
CTTTTCTGTGGCTCCTTGAAGATTTTAATGTAAAAAGCTATCCGGAATATAAGCAAAAATACCATGGTACAAGTAAGGACAGGTGCCATTTTATTCGCGTTTGTGGTTTTTTTGAGCTTTCAGGAACTTTGGTAAAAAGACAGCTAGTTGACGCCAATCTGTATTTTGATGTTTTCAATCCCACTCCTTTCTGGCATAAGGCAAAACCAATAATAGAAGGAATGAGACAGACGAGGCCATTTATTTATGAAAATTTCGAACTTTTAGATCAAATGAAGTTAAAGTGGTCTAAAGAGAGAACAAAATAATCATTACATAGGCGAGACCATAAATTCAGGAATTATAATGTGAATAAGAGCAGGGGGAACAGTTTGTTACCTTTATTTTCTATATTTTTAATTGATAGTACATAGTAATATTATCAAGAGAAAATCTTGTCAGTGCTTATAGGGTGTTCGGGATGGAGTTACCCCGACTCTGTAGAAAAAGGTGGATGGATGAAAATATTCTATCCTAATACTAGGACAAAAAAACTGCAATTCTATTCACAGTTCTTTAACACTGTTGAAATGGATTCAACGTTCTATGAAAAATTCTACAAGTTCATGACAAAGGAAACCTTTGTTTCAATATCAAAGGCATCACCGCCTAATTTTCAATTATCTCTAAAGGTTCCTGAATCCATAACTCATGAAAAAAGTTTGGATGTAAATAAAGGGGCGATAAATACTTTGGAAGAATTTCTTGAAAAGATATCTCCTCTAAAGGTCATAAATAAATTGGGTGCTCTAATTGTTCAACTACCACCTAGTTTTACAGTTGGTGAATTAAGAAACATTGAAGGATTTTTAGATAGACTACCCAGAGGATATGACTATGCCGTAGAATTTAGACATCCCTCATGGAACACTGAAGGTCCGTGGGAACTGCTCAAGCATTACAATATTGCAGCGGTAATGACTGATTCGCCACCTGCAGATAAACTACAATTCCTTTCAGAAGTGATAACTACTGCCAATCATAGTTTTATTAGATGGCATGGAAGAAATGCAGAGCATAGATACAATTATCTTTACCCCAAACAAGAACTAATCCCATGGGTTGACAAAGTTAAAAAGTTATCTTTGGAAACACCAGTAGTGAGAGGTTATTTTAATAATCATTACGGTGCGAAGGCTATAGTAAACAGCCTTGAATTTAGGGAATTACTTGGTGAGACTCTATCTGATATCGACAGAAAGATAAAGGAAAAAATTGGTGATTTTTACAGATCAAAGCAGCTAGTTCTTGACAATATTTACACTGGGAATGATGAAATTGATGGTGATGTTCATGTTAATGCAAATTAATATTGGTGTGGATGATGATACCTAATATTGATATCATCTACCCCTCTATCAACTTTAAACCAAATGGTTCTGTAACAGAATTACATGTTTCTGTCAATAGTTCACAATATCTCTTTGCATCGTACCCAGTCTTTGAATTTATCAACTCAAAAGGAACACTTCTTTTTCTTGAATTTTTTCTATAATAATCGGTTATCACATATTTCAAAATTTGCCCCGCTTTAAGTGATCTACCTGTATTATTTAATTGTAGTAACGCATCTAGTTCAACCGTATTCCTATTTTCATATTCATCCACATTTTTAGATATTCTCTTTGTTAGAACCAAATCACTTATGGGGACATTTCTATTTTTCAAGAGTTTTAGATGCATTTGAAACATATCCCTTACTTTTGGCATCAAAACTCTAACTTCTCTTATCGAATTGGCCTCTGACATTATGTTCAAGATGCTTTGTTGAACATTTGAAAAGAATTCTGCAGTATCATGTCTTCTTGCTTCTATTCCCCTCATCTTCACAGTTCCATCTTCAAAGACACCAAAATAACGATTTGAGACGGGTATTATGGTATTGTTTTTTGAAGGAACAAATACAATCCATTTGTATATACCTTCAAATGAAATTGGAAATCCAGTTTTATTTTCTATCTCAGTTTTCAAATTCTCATAATCATTTTTGTTTATAGTATCTTTATTTTTCTTTTGTATCCATATAGAATCAACTATGGCATGTAGGATCTCAAATCCATGTGATTCTGCTATCCTTATTGTTTGTAATAAAATCTGTCTATCAAAAGCACATACTGCAATATGCGCATCTATCCTACCAAATTTAGCATTATTAAAACCAAGGTAACCAAAACTAGTTACTAAAACCCATTTTAGAGCAGTTTGTCTTGCATCATAAATTTTTTTTAATTTGGAGTCGGTGGTTGAGTTTTTCTTGTCTTTATAGATCCCTCTTTTTTTTAGTAATATTTCTAATGATATAGGAACTATGCCTCTTCTTTTTTCGCATATATGATAATTTAGTAATTCCGGAACATGTAACTTGGAATGAGAACAACAGTTACAAATTACAGTCTCAGCAGATATGTTTTTTTTAAACATTATGGTAGGATAGAGTGAAACAAAATCAAGTTCAGCAACATTTTCATGTACACCAATAATTGGTTCAAATATCAAACCACCGCGATCAGCAGTTAAAAGATCTCCAAGCGACTTTGGATGTTCTGTAAGCGTGGGTTTCCATGGAATAAGTATGTCATTTCTCATGGCATTATAAAATTGTAGACTGCTCATACACTTTCCAATGGAGGCTCTAGATGCTATATGTAATGGTAATCTGCAAATTCTCGCAAGTTCGTATAATCCTTGAAGGCCGGATTCATTTAGAACAAAGGAATTGTATGTGTCAATATGTATTCTTCCAAATAATTTTGCAGCTGACGGCTTGAAATATATCCTACCATAAGCAAAATATGATGTTCCATCCTTTTTAGATCTGCGTAAAGGTATACCCTCTCTATCCAGGATTAAATCTACTTGATTGATTTCCGATCTATACTTTAGATAAGGAAATGTAAATGAATCTCCATCCTCTGTGAGAATGAAATCGGGATTAATTTTTTTTATTTCTTCAACAAGTTGATATAAAATATCTATTTCAGAACCCTGGATATGAATAGTGTCTTTTGTGTCACAATTTTGTACAGTTGCTGATGCAATTGAATCAGTAAATCTGGATATCTTTCCTTCAGTTACTTTTGGGAATACCTTTAGATTTACGTTATTAAATAATGGTAACTCATAGTCTGTAGACCATACATTATCTTCATTACACATCCACTTGAGTTTTGAATTAGACACATGAACTTTACATTCCATAAGTGGAAAAATATTGTGTTCGTAAAAATAGGATTGTTCTGGTAGAATATCTACATTATATAATCGGAATTGTCCAAATTTTCCCATTTGCTCGATTTTTTTTGCTAATTTTAGTGAGTAAGTAGAATCCTTTAACTCCAGTTCAAGGACTTGAGATCTTTTGCTATCAGTTATCAATTCATATCTTGAAGGAAAATGATATTCTTTTATCATGGAAAGTATTTCATTGTTCTCTATGAGAGATTTTAACAAAAACATGTCAGAGGCAACGTAGATTTTATGATTCCAGCTCTTATCTTCCACTCTAATGGTTGCAGCAGAATTATCTTTTTTTATCCAGAAAATCATATTGCCATTTAAAGTATATGCATCAAATAACCAACCAGATATCATTTTACTCTAAATGAATTTAGATACAATTTATCAACTGGGACGCTGTGGCATAAGATAGCTTGTTGTAGTTTCTTATCATGGATTTTTTTGTACGCTGATAAACAATTAGATGCAACATTATCTCAATCTTCTTAATTTTGAAGTATATAATAAGAAAGGATTCTATCAGACGGGGAGGGGGTTAAAAATAGAAGTAAGTAATATCATGAAAGCACGTAAAGCCAAGCAAAATAATAATAAGAATGAAAATAATGATAAAAATAAAAGAATAGAAAAGCCCTATTACTTTTTATTCAATCTTTCCAATTCTACCATTCCGAAAATCCTCCAATGTTTTATCCATTTCTTCCCGAGTATTCATGACAAAGGGGCCGTACTGAACTATTGGTTCATTAAGAGGCATTCCAGCGATAAGCAGTACATCTAGAGGAGAATTTGCATTATCCGATTCTCTAATTGAAATAATTTCACCATCATTTTCAAACACTATCAATTTTTTTTCTCCAACTGCTGTTTTATCTTTACCAAAAAGACCCTCTCCACCAATAACATATGCAAATGCATTATAATTTTCAGGAACGGATTGCACAACCTGTCCTCCTGGTTGTAGTGTAAAGTGCAAGTAGAGAATGGGGGTTAAGGTATTGATAACTGCCTTAGCGTCAAGGTAATTTCCTGCAATGACTCTAGCCGATACTTTACCATCCGGTGTACTGACCTGAGGAATTCTTGTGGAAGGAACATCCTGGTAATCAGGTTTAATCCACTTGTCTGTTTTTCTAAGGTTGATCCATAGCTGAAATCCATGTAACCTTCCACCAGTTTTTGAGAATTCCTTTTCAGGCATTTCCGAGTGAACCAAACCTGAGCCTGCCGTCATCCACTGAACGTCACCGGGTCCAAGTTTGCCAGAGTTTCCCTGAGAGTCTTTATGTTCAAATCTTCCCTCAAGCATGTATGTGACAGTTACAAACCCCCTGTGAGGATGTTCGGGAAAGCCTTTACTCTCATATGGTAACAAGTCTAATGGGCCCATCTCATCTAAAAGTAAGAAGGGATCTAGATTTCGAATAGACCCTGAAGGGAAGGATCTATGTACCACAAAACCATCGCCTTCTGGAGTTTGGTTACTTTTTATCACAAGTTTTATTGACCGATATTTGAAATTCGTTTCATCAGAATTATCTATAACATTACTGCTCTCTTTTCCATTTTTTTCCTTTTTCATATTATATATTAAATAATATGATATTTAAGTAAGGTTGTGTTCGATTTTATTCTGAGAATTAGTTGAGCATCCTGACCATGCACATTGATACAGTTTCAAGTAACTTCGCAGATATTCTTGCCATATAGAAAATAAATAACTCTGAATTCCAGA
>JAICQW010000296.1 GCA_025937665.1 Nitrososphaeraceae archaeon
CATGATACAGATAACATTGCAAAGATTATGATTGTGTTCTATTTAAAATCTTGTCCTGGGGTAATAATTCATTATCAAAATTATTACAAATTATATCAAATTTATCTATTTTTTTTAAAACATTTTTGAATATGAATTACAAAATTGTGTCAAAATCAGTTGACACACCTCCTAGCCTGTACTATATAGGGGTTCATGTACAGGTGTTTTGTAATATTAAAGAAGGAAGGAGAGATGCCTAATGCTAGCTAAGTTTGCATCAACGAGTGGTAGAGATGCACTGTAAACCTAAAAAAAATTATTCCTAACAGAAAACCTCCATAAATAAAATACAAGATAGTCGCCATTCCGGACTTTCCTAATCCTGTACCTGTATATACTCCGGAAACGTATATACTCAAACGATAATTAAGTTTAAATAGTTCTAAAAAATGACTTCGTAAAATTGGATGTCAATGTAAGATTTGTCTTATCACTACAAAAGAAGTATTTTTTTATGATTGTAAAGGCATTCACCTATCCAACTCATTAAGATACAGTATCAATACAACTTAACTATAATTTAAAAAATTCTATGATGAGGATGATATTTTAAATCAAAGACGATTTGAAATCCATATATTACAGTGATTAAAGAGGATATTACAATTGGTATGCTATAATTATTCAATAGAATGGGAATACTAATGATGACGATAGCTGAAACTATTCTAGAAATTGCAAACTTTTTTCTCCGAGTAAAATCCTGAGCATCTCTATCTGTAGAAATCAAATGTAATATACTCTGAGAAATCAATGATAGAGCTACTGAACCACAAATTAGCCATAAATCAGAGTTAGCTAATGCAGAATGTTGATCACGATACTAAACGTCTAATTCCAACTCCTACAGCCGTTATTGCAACAACCAATAAAAAATGTGACTATAATATTGACACTTTATTATTTGCATTTAATTTGTTTAAACTTCATTACTTGTTACAATTACTTATTATTATTATTATTATTGTAGCTATGGAAAACAAAATAGCAGATCCCAGCGTGGAAAACTGGAAAACTGGTTCATAGTCATTCATCTACTCTCAGTCACATTCGATCTGCTTCCTATTCCTGGAGTACTTTATGAACAAACGAAATAGCGATCGATCCTTCGCCTACCGCGGATGCAACACGCTTGATGTTGCCTCCCCGCACGTCACCCACCGCGAAAACACTTGGCAAACTGGTTTCGAGCAAGTATGGTTGGCGGGTAAGGGGCCAGCCTGAAGCGCTCAGATTTTCTGGCGATAGATCGGGACCGGTCTTTATGAAGCCTTTAGCGTCGAGCGCTAGGCAGTCATTGAGCCAACTAGTGTTAGGATCGGCACCTGTCATGACGAATACGTGCCTAATCCTGTGCTGCTCAATCTGTCTTGTTTGACCATTTCGCCAGTGAACGGAATCGAGGTGATCGTCTCCTTCTAGGGCCACTATCTCAGTTTGTGGTCGGAATATGATAGTATGACTCTTCTCTATCCTGCGAATCAGGTAACGTGACATGCTCTCAGCCAAACCTGTGGACCTGACGAGCATGTGCACACGCTTTGTAGTCTGCGCAAGAAACACCGCAGCCTGGCCAGCAGAGTTTCCTCCACCAACCACAATCACTTCCTCTCCTCGACACAACTGTGCTTCCACAAAGGTCGCACCATAATATACCCCTGCGCCTTCAAAACGAGACAGGTTTTCTAATGGTAGCCTTCGATATTGCGCACCAGTAGCAATCACGACAGTGCGTGCCAAAATTCGAGCCCCACTCTCGACTTGGATGACGTACGGTTTGCTGTCGCAGACGAGTTCTGTGGCCTTAGCCATGAGCATCTTCGCGCCGAACTTCTGAGCCTGGAGGTATGCCCGAGAGGCGAGCTCTTGGCCC
>JAICQW010000274.1 GCA_025937665.1 Nitrososphaeraceae archaeon
AGAAAACCGAAGAATTGCCGAGAAGAAAATTGTTTCATCCTCGCAAATAGTATCTAAAAGCATTTTCTTTAATAAGTTTAAAAACCTTAATGTAAAAAAACAGATGCCTTTACCTGCCCCATCTTCTGGTAGAAGTCATGATCCTGTAGTAAGAATCGCTGTCGCCAAGGACAAATCTTTTAACTTCTATTATGCAGACACTATTGAATCCCTTGAGATGAATGATGCTCAGGTAGTATATTTTAGTCCGATTAAAGATAACAAACTCCCTGACGGAACCTCGGGAATAATTTTGGGAGGGGGTTTTCCTGAGATCCTAGCTGATGATCTAGAAAAAAATAGTAATATGAAAAAGGTCATATTACGTGCAGCTCAAGAAGGAATGCCCATCTATGCAGAATGTGGAGGGCTAATGTATTTGACCAAAAATTTAATTACATGCAAAAAAGGGAAAACAAAGAAAAGCAAAATGGTTGGATTAATAGATGCTGATACTTCAATGGGTCGCAGACTAACAATAAATTATACCGAGGCAGAAAACCGGAGCGAGTTTTTCAAAGGCATAAGTAAAGTCAGAGGCCATGAATTTCATTATTCGCAGATCAATAGCATAGATAAGGATTACCACTTTGCCTATAATCTTAGAAGAGGAAACGGAATACTTGAGAAGAAGGATGGTTTAGTTGTATACAATTGTCTTGCATCCTACATGCACCTCAATTTTGGGGCGGATGACAGACTAGGTAAAAGGATAGTTGAGCTCAGTAGGGCCTACTCCAGACAATGACCATAGCCTTCCAGGGAGGTGGCATATTAATCAACATAGCGACATCCTTAGACGCTGTGATAATCGGTACGACTTTAGTTAAGGTCATCTTACGAAGCTTAGAATTGCTATAAGTTCTTACTTCGGAGTTCCGATGACTATCACAGCAACAAGCATGTATCGTCTACTACTACTTTACATACTATCCATTGGTGAGTGTTAGCAGGACAACATGAATCATGCGGACATGGACATATTTCCATTCTTTTGATTCAAATTATGTTTGTCGAGCTAAAGGAGTAATGTGGTTACTGCCGCACGGTAACGACGGATGTTACCGAGAATGGTAACGATGTCGTTACCTTCGTAAGTAACGAGGACGCGTTGGAATATAGATGGAAACGTTGCTAGATGATATGACAAGTTGAACGCTACGGGGATAGGTAGGTTTCAGTTAACCAGAGCGGTTACCTCCTAGTCCCGCTCCTGATTTAGCAATCTGCCCAGGAAGATCATGACATGATTGAGTCGAACCGTTGGTAATCTGCTGAGCCACGAAGGGCCCACAATTAATATTCGAAACTTTGACAGCACTCTCTATAACAAAAATCTGACAGATTTATACATCGTATAATTCTTAAAACGAGAAAATTCTTCTGTTACTACTAATTCAGCTTGTCGATAAGAGGATTAATAAATCATAAGGCGGCCGGCAAGTCGGGATCTGAATGTAAATGCATTCGAGTCCCGGCTGGCACCCCAGCACTGATGTTATTTGCCACGTTGGTTTTCTTTCATAAAAGACTCTATAACACGCTCGGAAGGTTCTTTATTCAATCGCTGACTATATTCCGTAGCTCTAAGAATCAAGGCCTTGGACCGCTCTTCCAATGCTCTGTTCTCTTCTTTACAAGTATAGTCCATTGACATCTTTCCTTGCATTCTAATCATATCCACGAAGGCCTTTTTTTTACCGCGTTTCGCTCGCTCTTTCTGTTTGTCTGTTGATTTAGGGCTAGTGGCAAGTTGGTCCCACATTCCCATCTGCAAAATAATCGAGTCATTAAAGTCGATAATGGCTTGTGCTTTCTTCTCGGGAGCGTTTTCAATATAGTCTCTGACTATTTCTTCCCTCCTCTCTTTATCGAGTTTGTTGTATTTCTCCCTGCTAATACCAAGTATTTCCGTGATTTCGTAACTAGGACGACCTTGGACTTGATACTCCCAGATTCTATCTTTTAAATCGGACTCATCCTTTTTTCGCAAGCCTTAGCTCTCACGCTCCCAATTGATAGCCTATACTTATATTCTGCACCAATATTTGAGCTAGCTCCCGCCGGTTTGGCCTTGAGCATTTGCGAAAATAACCACGGCAACAGGAAGTAAGATTCAGCTAGGATGGACTACAAAGGTTTTGAGGTTTTTTCTTGTCATTGAATACGGGCGCCTAAATGGAATCGTTGATAAAAAGGATAGCGTAAT
>JAICQW010000215.1 GCA_025937665.1 Nitrososphaeraceae archaeon
AGATGGGTCAATTACATTTAGATTCTGCTTACTTATTGCACTATGTTTGCTTAAATCATAATCCGATCTATAATTGCATGCAACCAATTCCAACCAACCATTGCTTGTTTCAACTTCAAAATCAAAAGCCGTCGTTGCATAAAATGCTTTTTCATCATCAGACAGCTGCCTAAACCTGGTGCGTTCCATACTTATGCCTGTCTTGCTGTAAAACATTGTAAGTAGTGACATATAGTAGGCCACCAGTTTGTTTGGCAATAATCCCTGTTGCACAGCCTCTTCTGCGCTGATTGTCTGAGATGAGTTATTTATGAACAATGTAAGAGATGTGTCCTTGACCTGTTCAAATTTGGGTAAATCATTTAGCCTATTAGGATTGCAAAATACCTCGATTTCTGCCTGGTAGAATTCCCTTAGCCTCAGCAAGCTCTGTCTTGGCGCAATCTCGTTCCTAAAACTTTTACCAACTTGAGCTACTGCAAGTGGCAGCCTTCCTCTCATTGTTTTAAAAATCCTAGAAAAATCTACAAAAATTGTTTGACATGTTTCTGGCCTAAGATATGCCTCTTCTTTTGAAGGACCAATTTCAACATTAAACATCATGTTAAATCTACTTGATTCGTAAAATGTTCCCTTACAACTAGCACATTTCAAATTAAATTCTGCTACTATTTTGTCTATTTCATTTCCAGAAAGCAGTTCTGGGACATCCTTGCCAGTCTTTTCAGTGATGTATCTATCTGCTCGGAATGTGGCTCCACACTTTTTACACTTTAGTATTGGGTCCGTGAAATTGTCAAGATGGCCGGAAGCAACAAAGACACTTCTACTCATAATCTGCGAACCGTCTATTTCAATCATGTCATCGCGTCGTAATAGCTCTCTTCTCCAAAGTTCGATGAAATTGTTTTTCATTTTAGTACCTGTTGGTCCATATTCCCAAAATCCTGCAAGGGCATCCGAATAAATTTCACAGCTTGGAAAATAAAAACCTCTTTCAAGTGCGAGTTTCATCACGGTTTCATAAGTCTTCATTTTATCTCTTTTCTCTTAGAATCTGGATTAAACATGCATTTATTATTATTTCCAAAACTAATAGTGAGGCTGGAGTATGGTTAATTGGGCTGTCTTCTAAGCTTACGTATTAATGCAAGGTTCTTGGCATCTTCTTCAACAGAGACGAAATTAGGTTCCATTACCATCGGCACATTTCCCATTTTTTTATCGTTGATTATTGTGCTTAATCCTTTAGCCCCTATTTTTCCATGTCCAAACAGTTCATGCCTATCCCGATGCGATCCAATTTCGTGTTTGGAATCGTTCAAATGAATAAATTTGAGGGAATCTAGACCAACAGTATTGTCAAAATCATTGATAAATCGTCTACACGCCTCTTCAGTACTCAAATCATACCCAGATGCAAAAGCATGACAGGTGTCTAGACAGACGCGGTATGTCTTATTAGAAAGTTTATCGAGAATTTCTCCTAATTCTTCAAGTTTGCTTCCCATACTGCCTTTTTGGCCTGCACTGTTTTCCAATAAAATGGTAACGTCCAAATTCCTTTTGAATGCTGATTTATAATTGTCCACTGCTTGGCCGCAACTTTTCAACAACTGATTAATACCATGATCTCTCCCCATGTCCTTATGGCTTCCCAGATGTATTACAAGATATTCAATACCTAATTGGGAACATCTTATCAATTCACTTGTAAATGAATTAACTGACTTTTCGAATAATTCACCATCTGGGCCGGCTAGGTTAGGTAGATAAGGCATATGGACAGCAACCGAATTTTTCTCTATTCCACTTTTTTTCAGATTGGTTTTGAATAATTTTACGTCAGCTTCTACGAGATCCTTGGAGTGCCATTGCCGGGGACTCCTAGTGAAAATCTGAAATGCCGTGCATCCGATGTCTAGGGCATTAGTAATTGAGTTTTGTATACCCCCCTTTATGGGAACATGAAAACCAATTCTAAGATTCAAACGCTTATATTTTTTTTGCTAGGATATTAAAGATTTGTATTTGTATTTATTACAGTATTTTCTATTATATTGTCAAACCTGAATTGTCAATAAAATTAGGGTCATCAGAATTGGCAAAGTACCCGTTCTTACAGGAGGCTTCTGATTATATCCATGAAACGAAATTTGATTTTGAAGAATTCGATCGTCCTGAAATGATTCACATTATTAACAGGGCCGTAGAAAAATTGGAAAATGAGCTTAAAGGGAAAGTTTACTCAAACTTGGATGAATATGAAATTGAAATTATGACATTTATGGTTTCATTATTGCTCATAAAATCAATAGGATTAGAGGAAGTATCAAAAAAGTGTTCTCTCTTCGAGGCTATGAGAGTGGAAAAATTCCTGACATCAGATTTGAGCAACGAAAGATCATTAGAAAAAAAGAGGCTTTTGGTTCAAAAGATTTTTTTCGAGTTATTTAAGATAACTATTGATGTAAATTCAACATCAAGCATTTGCAAATTGAGTGTTCCTGATTATCTTCAAAGAGCTTCAAAGATGAATGAGCAAGAATGGAAATTAATTAACAGATCTGTAAAAGATGGATATGTGTATCTTGACACAGACGAAACTGTAAGACTAATCAGAAATGAATTAAGCAATTTAATATACTCTAGAATTAAGAATATGAAAGTCATTGAAATACCCGTTTCAATAAAATCCAGAGCAGATGAACTTCGAGATAAATATGCGGGACGCTTTGTCTATAGAAATCAGTTTAAAATTCTCGAATACCCTCCATGTATTAAACACGCAATGGAGATAATCAACAAGGGCGAGAATCTTCCTCATTCAGCCAGATTCATGTTGGCAACTTATATGCTAGCCATTGGTAAAACGATAGAAGATGTGATTGATATTTTTAAGAATTCTCCGGATTATAATGAAAAAGTAACCAGGTATCAAGTAGAACATCTAGCCGGGAAAAAAGGAAGCCATATAAAATATTCTGTTCCTTCTTGCGACCGATTGCGTAGTGAAGATTTATGCTTTGCAATCAAAGAATGTGAGAACCTTATAAATCCAATTCAGTTTGGAAGAAGGAAAATAACATAGTTGAATCAAATTCAATACACG
>JAICQW010000247.1 GCA_025937665.1 Nitrososphaeraceae archaeon
GCAAGTCTAACCTCATTTTCTGTAGGAACACAGAAAATATTGCCCTTTTCCAGCTGTTTCTTCACAGCACTTATAATTTCAAAATACGCATGTCCTAAAATAACAGCACCATATCCTAGGCAATAGTCTATTAGGGTGTCATGATCTTCTGTGATAATCTTTGAACCTCTGCCGTATGAGGCAAAGAAGGGATATGGTTCATAGAAACGAACTGGACTGTTAACACCACCTGGTATTATTTCTTTTGCTCTATTAAATAGAGAAGCCGACAAACATGAATATCATAATTTTAAAACTGTTATAATTGTATCTTTAATTGCGGTTCAATATCTCTGCAATCTTCTTTGTGTGATATGATATAATGATATCAGCCCCCGCTCTTTTAATCGAGGTTGTAAATTCCATAATTATTTCTTCTTCATTCACCCATCCTTCAAGAGCTGCCGCCTTTACGATAGAATATTCTCCTGAGACGCTGTACGCACATACTGGTAATAATGTACTCTGTCTAGTCTTGTAAATTAAGTCTAGATATGGCAAGGCTGGTTTTATCATTATAATGTCTGCACCTTCTTTAACATCCATCATTATTTCATGAAGCGCTTCGTTAGTATTTTGAAATGGCATTTGATATGATTTTCTGTCGCCAAATTCTGGAGTGGAATGAGATGCATCTCTAAATGGCGTATACAGATTAGAGGATAATTTAGCAGAGTATCCGATAATGCCCACATTTTGAAAGCTATTATGGTCTAGCGCCCTCCTGATACTTTTTACCTGTCCGTCCATCATAGCTGAAGGTGCTACGAAATCAGTTCCCGCTTCGGCATGACTTAACGCAACACGATCCAAGATTTTCAAACTTTCATCATTGTCTGCAACTTTATTTTTAATAATACCACAGTGTCCGTGAGAAGTATATTGACATAGACACACATCAGTAATTGTTACAATTTTTTCGCCGAAATTATTCTTAATTATTTTCACGGATTCTTGGACTATTCCGTCTTTTCGATATGCACCGGTAGCTCTATCATTTTTTAATTTTGGAATTCCAAAAATCAAAAAGGTCTTTACGCCCAAATCATACAACTCTTGGACATTTTTGACTAGATTTTCTTGAGGTATTCTAAAGATTCCGGGCATCAACTCGATTTCTTTTGGTTCATTGATCCCTTCTTGAACAAAAACAGGACAAACAAGATCTTTTACTGATAACCTTGTCTCTTGCAAAAGATCCCTTATTGCAGGTGTACGCCTTAATCTTCTTAGTCGAACTTGTGGAAACCCATTAAACTCATTGTCTTCATTTTGGTTCATAATTAAAAATCCTTGACACTAAGTTCAATACATCCTCATTTTTCTCTGTATTACCAATTTCCTTTCTGAAATTATTCATAGGTGTAGATAATATTCCTTCTACTATTGCAAATGATAGCTGTTCCATAATTTCAAATTCCTTCATTCCTTTCTTAATTCCAAGCATCCTTGCTGCTTTGGATAATTCTCTATTTCTTACTTCATCTACTATTTTGAATATTGATACTACAAAAGGTTCAGCCTTGATTTTTCTGAATAATAAATCCATGGATTCCATTCCACCTTGGATCATCTTTTCTGCCAACCTAATTTCTTCGTGTCTACGCTTCAGATTTCTATCTACTATTTCTGCAATTTGGTCTATATTAACTAATTTTATTCCAGATATTGTTGCAATTTTGTCATCAACGGTCCTTGGATTGGAAAGATCAAATATCATCATTCCATCACTTTTATTTTTACGATTGAATATTCGATCATAAGTAATAAGATAGTATGGAGCTGTCGTAGATACAAAGATGACATCAGTCTTATCAAAATTATGAAGTGCATCTTCAAACTCTATTGGAGTTCCACCAACAGTACTAGAAAATGACTTTGCTCTCTGATAAGTTCTGCTTGCAACTTCAAAGTTTACCTGTCTCTTCTTGAGCGATTTGGCCACTAATGTCGCTCCCTCACCTGTTCCAATCAATAGTACTCTTTTGTTTTGAAAATCATCAAAATGTTCCTCAGCCAAGTTAACTGCCATTGAGCCAATTGAAACACTTCCTTTATTCAAACCAGTGTTGGTTCTAATTCTACTACCAACCTTTATTGCGTGTTCAAAAATTAACGGAATAAAAGAATCAACGTAGCAATTCTGGCGAGAGTATTCAAATGCCCTTTTAACTTGACCCAATATTTGATCTTCTCCAACAACGAGTGATTCAAGTCCTGAAGTCAGTCTCAAAAGATGATGTATAGCTTCTTTTCCCTCATCAGTTTCAGCAGAGTCAAATGACAAGTCCTCTAGTCCCGTAATACCTCTCCAAGTATCAAAGATCTTTTCTACATCAATCCTTTCTAGGGCCAAAAAAAGTTCTACTCTATTACATGTTTGTAGTATGACACATTCCCGTATATCACCACTTGTTAAAAATACTCTATGTGCCTTGGCGATATCCTTGAAAGTAAATTTTTCAAGTACATGTATTGGAGCTTTCTTGTGAGTTATTCTCACATTCAATAGTTTTAGCTCATCGGTGACTATAGTATTCATGCTTCAC
>JAICQW010000126.1 GCA_025937665.1 Nitrososphaeraceae archaeon
CTTCTGGAGTATTAACAGGTAAATTTAATGTAATAACCACATTTGACTAAAATGATCATAGGAGTGTCAGGAAAATGGAGTGGATATCTGATGCGCTAAAAATGGTTGAAAATATGAAGACAATCTCGGATAAGAAAGGATGGGACATTACTGAGCTAGCAATCAAGTTTATTCTGTCTCATGAACAAATATCGGTTATCTTACCTACAATGATAAGTGTTGAAGAAATAGAAAAGTTCTCTCAGATATCAGACGGAAAATATCTAGATACTCAAGAAATGAAACAAATTTCTGAGATGTATAATAACAACTTCTATGTTGAGACGAGTGCAACTAATTGAGAGAGCCATTAGATCTATAACATGAGATAGTACTCTCGTCTCAGTTGCAATTTCTGGAAGATATGTCAATTATGTTTGGTTATAGTAATCTTCGTACTAAAATTATACCTTAAATTATGTACTATTGATTTTACCTTGATTTTCATACAGCAATTCGTTACCTAATCCAAATATACTTGCAAACAGCTAATTGCATTACTGTTAAGTCATGGTAGGTAGAACTATTGCCCTTATTGGAATTAGTAGCATAATCATTCTAGTTTCTGCCATTCATGGCAACGTATACGGGAGTTTAAGTAATGCAGATAATGGGCCGGATCCCAATCAAATTCATCGATACTATACTATCGCCAGCCTCATCAATAACCAAAGCTCAAATAAGGAAATCGTAACTGTGTTAAAATCTCAACTAGAGAATTCAGATCCGTTTAAATCACGAAGTAGTGATAATGAAGGTAACGCCCTTAATCTATCTTCGACAGGAGACAATGGTCCATTTGACAGACGATCAAACGATATGAATTCAAACTATGTGAATTCAAATAATGATAACGAATGTGAATTTGATTGTGTTGAATCGAAGCCTATGAGAGATCACATACCATTTGAATTACCAAGTATTCCATTTCCTTAAGAGTCAATCATAATCATAATTATTTGTTCAGAACTGCACAAATCCTAACCATTAAATCAAGGTAAAAAAATATAAAAAACAAAAATAAGGGGATATGATAGATTACAATGTATATGGGTCATGAAAGAATGCTTTTTCTTGGCTTTTCTGGGATGCTTTTAGCTCTAGTGGTTTTCACTAGTATTGAATATGATAGTGTATATGGAATTTCGATAAAGATAGAATCTCCTGTGAACAATCAACAAGTTCCGGTTGGTGAACTCACCATAACTGGAACTTCTTCTGACAATTCATCGGCACAATGTCAGGTTTATGTTGATTGGAATAACCTAAAGCCATATCAACTAGCAACTCCAACTGGTTCAAATGGGACTACTGACTTTTCAACATGGAGTTACACATATTCTTCCAAATACCATCTCATACAAACAGGGCTAAATGACCTGACGTCAAAGATAACTTGCTTGGTTCCACCTGGTGGACCGACCGTTACTAAGTGGTATAGCGTAAATGTAACGGGATCTACCTCACCTAGTCAATCACCCAATCCATCGCCTAATCAATCAAGCAATGTACAGTTACCGTTACCAACTGCGAATGACAATACTTCAACTTCGGGCGACCAAACTACGTCCCCATCCGCAGAAACACTGACTGATACAACTGCCACATCAAACTCAGATAAATTAACACTAGATCTTAGTGTCGAACATAATCCCATCTCGGCTGGAGACAGACAAACGGTGACCCTTACAGCGTCAGATCCCGCTACAGGAGATGCATTAGATAGGGTATTTCTACGGTTAACTATCAAAGATCCTTCAGGCAACATCATAAAGGATTATACGGATAATGACGGAAGTCTATCTCCTTCATTCAGACTCAGCGAGGATATAACTGGATCATTTTCAGTTCTAGCAAGCGCTTCGCAGGCGGGGATTGAAACAACAAAGTCGTTGTCATTTGTGGTCAAGTAATTTTATCCTGATTGTGACGGCAACTAATTCTGTTTGAAGCATTATTCAGACGAGTTTATTTCTAATAAAATTTGCCCGAGTGGCTTTTCAGAGATCTTGTTATTACCAGATGTGAGAATCATTTTACTTCAACTTAAGCAACATTCTAACTAGTTTTAATACTAGTTTGATATCTGTAAAAAAATAATTACTTCTTATTTATGTGGCATCATGTAATGGAGGATCAACCGGATCTCCCCTTACATCAAATAATCCCATCCAGCCCAAATCCGTAAACTCTGTTTGATGGGCGTGGAACATGTATGTCCCCGGATAAGCGTATGTAAATTCCATAATGCCTCTGTCCCCTTGCGATAGAGTTACAATGTCAGTGTTGAAATCTGCAGTTTCATCTGTGCCGGCAGTGTAATAATTAAACATCGCTCCGTGTAAATGAAATGAATTGACCAAGTCAAATTCAAGCATATTTACCAGGAAAATGCGATAAGGCTTGCCAGTCTGTAACACAATTGGATTCATCATATAGTCAAATGCTTTTCCATTGACAGTGTAAATTTCATTAACTCTATCTGCCCCACCATCATCTTCTTCTGATGATTCATCTTCTCCACTATCGGCTTCCGTGTCACCGCTTTCCAAATCAGAAGAAACCAATGTCGTGTTGGCCTCGGTGCTAGTTTCGTTTTCAGTAATATCTTCTGTCGTGTTGGCCTCGGTGCTAGTTTCGTTTTCAGTAATATCTTCTGTCATGTTAGAATCTTCAAGTGTTTGGAAAAGTGCCGCTGGGGGTATCTTCGTCGGTCCTTCCAAATCAAGATCCAAGTCATATCCATTCAATAGCATGGCCATCTCAGTCATTTGTAGCCGAGGTTCTAATGGATCGATAATCATCATTCCGTATAATCCTCTATTGATGTGATCGGCAATAGGATCTACGTGACAATGATAAGGATAGACACCATATGGTTGTGCAACAAATTCATAAGTGAAACTTCTCCCAGGTGAAATTGCTCCTCCTGGATATCCGCCCATTGAAACACCATCATTCTTGGCATAGTGGATAGAATGAGTGTGAAGTGAATGTGGATTTGAATTCTCGTTGCTATTAATGACTCTAATACGGACAAGATCGCCTTCTGTTACCCTAATAGTAGGTCCTGGTATCGTACCATTAAAGGTCCACGCGTCTAGCATATGACCTTCGTATGTCACAGGTATCTTTTGATTTTCCTCAACTATCAGTGTAAATTGTCTTATGGTCCTTCCACTCTCATCCTTTGAGACATGGCCGCAATTAAAGTAAGTAAGGTATTCGACTGGCGTGGGTTTTTTACTCAATTCAGTGGTACAATTCTTGATCTTGTCGTACTGTTCTTGAGAAATGGGAGTTCCAGGAGTCTGGCCAGACACTGGAGTATTCAGGAAAGGATAATTAAATGACGAAAATATCAAAATAATTGACAAAACCAATGCAAAAAAATATGCATTTTGCCCAAACACAAATAATCAAAGATATTCTTTGATATAAATATGTTAATCATATTCAAATATCTACGAAGAGTATGAACAAGCAACTAATGAATTGAGTATTTTGTCATTCTACATGACGAATTTCAACTATAATACTAACAATAAAAGAAAATCCTATTTCCACAACAGTTACCAAATAACATAGCAGCAATTTCGAATGTTGTTAGATTTGTAGTCAAGTAAATACCATGTCTGAAAAATTCAAGTAAAGATCAATGTTGGCAAACCGTATAGGCAGATCACTAATCGTAATTAAAAAGATTGATTATATTAGAATTAAAAAATAGGAACCAAATATTAGTAAAAGACAATATAACATGATTCTGAATTATCTTACCTAGTCCTTAAAAGATATAATCCTATAATCAAATCCGATGGAAAAGTCAAATGGAATAAAGATCGGTATGATTGTAGCAACATTCAGTCTGCTCTTTTGCTCATCCGTTATTATTCAGATATCATTTGCAGAAGAAATTGAATTAAAAAGTGTGGGAAAAGGAAATGTTTCCTGCCAAGGCGGTGAAGAAATCAAAAACGTCAGGATAAATTTTATTGTGTCCTCTGATAAGGGAACGTCCTTTGCCGAATGGAATATCGATCATGAAAAATTTGGTTCAACGGGGGGTATCATTACAAGTATTCAAGCTTCGTCAGAGAGTTTTTCTTTAAAGGGATTTGAAGCCTTTGATAATATATGTGACAATGAAACTCCATCTGACATTAAACTATCAGGACATTGTGGGCCTGGAACTGTAAAATTAGTATCTGACAATGGGAACAAGGGTACTTTTACATCTAATGTAAAATGCGGCTAATAATATCAGAATCAAGCATGCAAATGCCATCTAAATCAAGTGTTTTCCTTGTCGCGAGGATTAAAGATAATAAATAGACCGGCATAAACAACAATCGGACTTGAAAATTTCTTCGATAAGGAAATGGCTCCCAATAGTCGGTTTAGCCGCTATAATTCCTATCATTCTCAATTTAGTTCTAGGAGTTTCAATAATACAAGCGCTGGTAGCTTCTGGCCTTACCGTCTTGCTTGTAGTTAGTGGATTTCTCTTTAAATCATTTGGAAGGGACAGGAGACCTGCGGGTTATGAAAATCCATAAATTAGTAATTGGGTGTGACTGTCAGGCTAGTTTGGCGATGGGAGATTCTACTCGCATGGAATTTTCGTCTAATATGTTTAGCATCATGTGATAGTATTGCAGAAATGTTCTGCCTTTTTCGGTTGCGCGATATGTTAACACGCCGTCATCTAGATTTTGAGTGATTAGCTCCTTTTCTAAAAGCTCGTACAAGTATCTATTGATTTGTTCATAACTTAGGTTTCCTTTGTACATGATGTGCGTTTTTCTTATTCCCGCTTTGCACAGGTCTACTATATCAGCCATAATCTGGATCTTTCCTCTATTATTTTCATTCTTACAGACCGTCTTGCTCATTTCGTTGTTTTAAAAGACTATAAAGTAATTAAGGGGAACCATGAAATTCCCTATTGGAACGGTCGTTCCAACTTGCAAATGCAGATTATTCCTCTAATTTTGGCTTGATTCAAATCAAATAATGGTATTTTGGATCTTCACTACTTTTTTGCGAATCTATATAATGATACACGAATAATTACAATTTCCACTAATGAAAAGAAAGATCATAACCGTGATAACAAGGTTGGATGAAAAAAGACCCAACCAGAACATTATTAGAAATGCGTCAGATTTGATTCGTAGGGGAGAAATTATCGCCTTCCCAACAGAAACAGTATACGGATTAGGAGGAAATGCGTTGGATCCATCATCAGTATCAAAAATTTTTGAAATAAAAGGGAGACCGACCGATAATCCGTTAATCATCCACGTTGCAGATATGAAAATGCTAAATACTCTTGTAAATCAAATTCCCCCAAAGGCACATAAAATTATAAAGAAATTTTGGCCCGGCCCGATTACCC
>JAICQW010000072.1 GCA_025937665.1 Nitrososphaeraceae archaeon
AAGTTTGCTGATGCTTTAGATACAATTCCTCTAGCATTGGCAGTAAATGCCGGTATGGATCCAATTGATACCATGACTACACTTAGAGCCAAACAAAGTAAAGGCTCAAAATGGACAGGAATAGATGTTATTAATACTGTTGTTACCGATATGCAAAAACAGAACGTAATAGAACCCATAGCTGTTAAACAACAAATAATAAAATCTGCTACCGAAGCTGCGAATATGATATTAAGAATTGATGATGTCATAGCCTCAAGTAAATCCAAGATGCCCGCTGGTCCACCTGGTGGCATGGGCGGCATGGGCGGCATGGGCGGCATGGGCGGCATGGGCGGCATGGGCGGCATGGATATGGAGTAATAATTTCCCTATCAACTTCCTATCGAATTTTACGAATCAATTTTTAGCTTATCTTTTCATCTCCGATAATTGGAACGTTTTAATAAAAATACACACATAAGGCATAATAGTAATGTTTGAAAAATTAAGTGATTTTGAATTTCGCGGTAATATTGTTGTCCTTCCTGATTTCTTTTTAGATAGAATCATAAAGATAAATTCCAAAGATGAGCTGTTTAGAACTATAACCAGCAAAACTACAATCGGAGGCGGAAGCATCAGGGGGGTAAATACATTTGACATTAAGGGAGGCAATGCCGTTAATGTCGCATACTGTCTAGCAACAATGGGATTATCTGTTACATTGTTTACAATTGCAGACAATATTGGAACATCTATACTTCGCACTATCTTCTCAAAGTTTGGAGAGGGTGTCAATTTGCGAATCAAAAATGGTAAACACGGGTCTACGACATCATTCGAGTTTCATGAAGATGAGAAATCAAACGCTAATGTAATGATTAGCGATGTAGGAGACAATAAAAATTTTGGTCCTGAAATGGTTAATACTCAGACCGATTTAGAAGCAATAAATTCTGCGAAAGGCGTTGTCCTAACAAATTGGGCTAGTAACCTTAGTGGGACTGATTTAGCTAAATATCTATTTACTAATTCTCCCAACGCGTTCCATTTCTTGGATCCCGCTGATATAGAAACAAGAAAAGAAGAATTTAGAGATATGTTGAAGAGTTTGAATAATACAATAGACGTTCTAAGTATTAATGAAAACGAATGTACTTCCCTCTTAAGGGCATGTAACCTTGATTCTGAACTGTCACTTAATTTATATGATATTAGCAATGTCAAGCAAGCTGTAAAATTGTTATCGTCCGAATTTGGACTTGAGATCGATCTTCACACAAGGATCGGTGGAGCGTGGTCTGATGGAAAGGATACGCAATTTGCTAAATCATTCCATGCAATTCCTAAGAAGTTAACGGGATCTGGGGATTGTTGGGATGCTGCCGATCTTGTGGGGTATTTAGCACATCTTGATGCCAATGAAAGATTATTGTTCTCAAATGCATATGCATCATTATATGTTGGAAGAAGTGAATTTGAACCTCCAACAATAGACGAGGCAGTAAATCTTGCTCAAAAAGGCTTTTAATAATTTATTGCGGTTCAATCGTAGCGGGAGGCTTGCTTGATACTGAATAAGTAACCCAAGTAACTCCATTAACTTCATTGGTGATCCTGTTGCTAATTTTAGAGATCAAATCATAAGGTATTCTAGACCAATCTGCTGTCATGGCATCTAATGATTCAACTATCCTAATGGTTACTATATGACCATATACTCTTTCATCTCCAAGTACACCAACCGCAAGATCATCCCCAACGGCGGCATATGCTTGCCATACCTTATCATACCAGCCTGAAATCATTAATTCATTTTCAACAATACTGCTAGCATGTCTTACAATTCTAATTTTATCATCGGTGACTTCCCCAATAATTCTTACAGCCAATCCCGGACCAGGAAATGGATGTCTCTTAATGAATTCATTTGGTATATCCAACAAGATAGCTATTTTTCTTACTTCGTCCTTGTACAAACTTCTGAAGGGTTCTAGGACTTTCAAATTTAGCCAAGCTGGTAAACCTCCAACATTATGGTGCGTCTTAATCACAGCAGCCGGTCCCTTGGAAAAGCCACTTTCAATGACGTCTGGATACAAAGTTCCTTGGGCAAGCCATTGAAATGGTCCGGAATCTTTTGTTACTTCCGAAAATACTTTGGCAAATTCCTCTCCAATGATCTTTCGCTTTAGTTCAGGATCACCAATGCCTTTTAATCTTGATAAGAATCGTTCTTCCGCGTCAATTGTAATCGTGTTAATACCAAGATGTTTGTGTATTAATTCAGGTACCAACGATTCTTCATTTAACCGCAATAATCCATTATTGACAAAGACACAAGTTAGATTTTTGGTTATTGCCTTGTTTAGTAGAACAGCTAGAGTCGTAGAGTCAATTCCACCACTTATAGCGCACAGTACCCTGTCATCTTGTACTTTGCTTCTGATATCTTTTATAGAAAAGTCAACAAAACCTTCCATCGTCCAATCCGGTTTTGCATTGCTAATAGTGTGGGAGAAATTTCTTAAGATTCTATTTCCCTCTTCAGTGTGTGATACTTCTGGATGGAACTGGATACCATAAAATCTTCTATTTCGATTTGCTATTGCAGCAGAATGAGAATTATTCGTGTGTGCCAATATATTAAAATCATTTGGAATTGCTTCAGCTGCATCAGCATGGCTCATCCAACATCTTATTTTCTTATTTATTCCTTTAAACAAATCCGAATTATCATCAATTTCCAAATCGGCAAAACCATACTCCCGATTATCAAATCTTTTTATTTTTCCATCAAATTCATTGACAATCAACTGGTGGCCATAGCAAATTCCCAGGATAGGTATCCCCATCTCAAAAATTTCATTGTCCGGTTTTGGAGAACCTTCCAAATATACACTTGAAGGACCACCAGACAGCACTATTCCCTTTGGCCGTAAATTTCTAATCAAGCCTATTGGTGAATTATAGGGCAACAGTTCACAATAAACATTAGATTCGCGAATTCGTCTACAGATCAGATGGCTGTATTGCGATCCAAAATCCAGTACTACAATTTTATCCATAAGCGCGTTAATTTCCTTTTTCTAACATTCTTGTAAATACCCACGTTGCTGTATTAAAAATCTCATTTAGCCGTTCTCTTTCTCCATAATTTGAAATCATAACACTATTGATCTTACCATTTTCTTCACTATCTACTTTATAATCAATGATTTCAGATTCAATTAGTTCGCCTTTTTGAACCTTTTCTCTGTCTTTCATCTTCATTCCGTCTAGGATCCGGTTCAAGAAAAAAGTCTTGAAGGGAGGAGTATTAATATTCAAATTGATATCATCTACCAAAGTTATTCTTACGTAGGTAGGAGTATATTCTGCATTTGATATTAGGAGATTATCTTTTGCACGCTTCAAGGCTCTAATCTCTACATCTTGGATATCGTCTTTTCTGTACTCATCACTTGGAGATTTAATAACTGAATTTATTTTGGGTTTTTGCTGAATAGTGTCTTCTTCCTCTTCTTCCTGAAGGGGCTGGTATTGCTGTGTACTTTTATTGTTCAAATTTGAACCGGGAGATTCCAAATTCAATGCGCTTATGAAGCTAGTTTTTTTTAACAAAGAATCAATTATTAATAGGGTATTACGGAGTTTATCGAGTTCCTCTTTTTTATTGGTAACTTCCTTGACTAACCATTCACGCACTTCTGCTGCGCGACGAATATCATCTTCTGAAAAGCTGGACATGACAGGTTTCAATATATCAAAAACATATAATAGTTTTTCACATTATTTTCAGGCGAGCAGAGCACTTATTTGCATAACTTTGAGAAGTCAAAAGACTTCATAGAGATTTGATACCTTTTATTGTCGTAGCTGACTTGTTAACCAATTTGGATCTAGATTGTTTGGCTAGCATTTCAAGCAATCTTTTTGCAAACTTTAACTTTCTTCGCTTAAGGTCCATGTCTATATCCACGTCTTTATCGCTTGAGAATTTTCTTGGGGCGTTGTCAAAGTCCATACCCACCAAAGTAATGCTCTTTGCCTTCATTTCTTCGGCCAAAAAGACACTTCTATCCCCGTCAGTAAATCCACCAAAATTATATACATTATCAGCCGGCATTACTTGAGTCGTTCCTATAACTTTTCCAAATTTAGGAACATGTTTTTCCAAATTTTCCATATTATCGCCATGAGCATGGATTACCATTATTGCTCCCATTTTTTCAGCCATCCTAAGGTATTTTGGATTTCCATCAAGATCGGACACCACTATGTCTGGCTTAATTTTCTTATTCAACAAAATCTCGACCACACCATTGGAAGCTATTGTTGTGTATTTTTTATTCTTCTTGATAAACTCAATATTTTTGTCCAGACTGGGACCCGCCCCAATTACAAGTACTTGCTTTCCTTCTATTTTCTTTTGAAGCTTGGACAACTGTAATGCTTTTCTCTTTATCATTTGACTCAGCATTTCGGCTGCCTTTTGATCTTTTTCTGTGCTATATCCAAATTCATTCCTGATCTGTTGATAGAAAGGAAACCACTCTATGAATTCCACAATTAGAAATAAAAGAAGGTTCTTAATAGATTGTTTGATTCATCAACTCCTTTATTTCATTAAACAATTGTTTCTCACATTTTTTCCATGAATAACTACCAATAAATATAATCTATGATATTCATGCGATTATGTTTGCACTAAAACAGCTATAACAATATCCAGTCAAAAGATCCCATTAAAAATGTCTATATTGCATATATTCATGAATCTGGGATAATTCGTAAAGATGTTTCTAGATTTGAGCTCCTTAGCTACCTCTATTGGAATAGGTGGACTAGCAACCTCTGTAGGAATCGGAGGATTCTTGGGGTTCCTTATGGGCTATGCTATAAAGAAAATATTAAAAATAATCATAATTGTCGCTGGATTATTGGTCGGTATCTTGTATTATTTGCAATACAATGGACTTGTTACACTTGATTGGTCAAAGTTAGAAGCTGCTTTGGGAAACGCTATGACTAATTTTAGTGAGGTTAATCTTAGTACTCCATTGTTGCCCGGTATAAGTGATCAAATCCTAGACGCCATATCAAATTCTGGTATTCCATTAACTGGAGGTTTTGCTGCGGGATTTGCATTTGGTTTTAGCAAGGGATAGAAGATAATATCAAAGGTCGATTTTTCTATAGAGTCAATAGATTATCATGTAACAATTATAACTACATCTTGCTGTCAAGTACATAACATGAATAAAAAGACATCTGAAATGGTCTTTCCCGGTGAATATATAGCAGAAATTGAAGAATTTCAGGCTGGGAATAATACTTTCACCCTTGATGGTGCTATCAGATCAACTGTATTAGGAAAAAAGGAGTATGATTTTAAAAGAAGAACTATCAAAATTAATCCAATTAACCCTCAGGATTTACCCAAAATTGGCGATGTTGTAATGGGATTTGTGGAAATGTTGTTCGGACCCATGATATCCGTCAAGTTATTTTCTGTTAACAACAAACCGTATAACTCAGGATTATCTGCGATTGCCTCGGCAAGAATGGGAAATAAGGGCGGATGGAATCGAGATCGATACAATAGGAAGCCTAAATCGATTTATAGGTTTGGTGATATTATCCGGGGTCAGATTACCAGTCTGATGAACTCTTCAATTCATCTCACGGTAGATGAAACCAATTTTGGTTTATTGTATTCATTATGTCTGAACTGTGGTGGTGATACGGTTAAGGTTAACAATGGTGTAAAATGCATAGAATGCAGTTCATATGAAGAAAAGAGAGTGGCAAACGACTATGGTACTAGTCTCTTAAGGCCACCGATAAACACGGGCAAAGAGAATATGATAAATTCTACAAGACGTTAAATTCTACAAGAATACAAACAATCTTCAGATAAAATTTTTAATACCTTTTCTGCATGCTAATAGATGAACGACGCACATTCGTTTACTGGAAAAAAAATAGAACCTCCACTCATTTCAAAGAATATGACAATATCACAGTTAGTTGATTTTTTCGGATCAACAGGTTACAATGCAAGACGACTTTTCGAAGCAGCAAAAATAATGAAACAAATGATTGATAGGGGAAGTAGCATCTGCTTAACCCTCGCAGGAGCGATGACTCCAATAGGAATGGGCAATACAATCAAGACACTTATTGAAAATGGATTTATAGATTGGATAGTTACAACTGGGGCCAACGTTTATCATGACTTACATTTTGCTTATGATTTACCCGTAAGGCAGGGTCATTTTCAGGTTGATGATGATGTACTTTTTTCGAAGCAAATCGTACGAATTTATGATGTGTATATAAAAGAAATAGGCACTTTACAGGCACAAGACATTATTGTTCAAAGAGAAATAAAAAAAATAGGAAAGAGCCATTCTGAATCGTATTCTACAGCAGATATGTCACATAGTCTTGGTAAAGCAACTTACGAAAATTCAACAAACCCAGAAAAATCATTTCTCGCCGCGGCATACAAGAATGATGTACCAGTCTTCATTCCTGCAATAAGTGATTCTTCTATAGGGCTTAATATGTTACCCTTACTATTTGAAGACGTTACCAGATTTCCAAATGTTATGATGGATATAGCTGAATCAACCGCTATACTCTGGAAGAGTAAAGTTTCTGGTGGTATAGAATTAGGCGGAGGAGTTCCAAAAAATTTCTTCCAACAGACAGGACCTGCACTATATCAAATCTTGAAGTTAAAGGAGGGGGGACATGATTATGTAATACAAATCACTGATGCGCGACCTGATACAGGTGGTTTATCTGGGGCAACTATACAGGAAGGAAAAAGCTGGGGCAAGATAAAAACCTCTCATAGAAACAATGTAATAGTTTATGGAGATTCTTCAATTTGCTTTCCAATAATAGGAGCATATGTCTTATCGGAATGCAAAAAACGGCCGACAAAGAGGTTATATTCAAAGAAAAACGCCTGGGTCGAAGAGATGAAAAAAGAATACCTGAAAAATAAATGAATTTCAAGTTATAAACCCAAAATCATTCAACATAGAAAGGTTGGCATTTTTTAATCAGTTTGGTGTTCCGATAACACCTCAATCACTGAGTATTGTCAGCCTTCACCGTTATGCCTATGTTGAAAACCATTACGGCGTCGTATATACCACATTCGTGATATTTAACTATATTCGAAGCAAACTATGTTGACTATATTGCTAAAACACTCATGTCGCTTTCTGCAGATTGTATATCGACAATGTAATGCATTATCAGTAAAATATTAAAGACCAGTTACAAATTAATGATGAAAAGAAATAATGTTAAATTATTCAAATATTAAATTAGGAAAATGGGATCTCTACGATTTAGTAGATGATAGGTCAACAAGTAGACTTGCAAATTTGGTTAATGATATCAAAAAAGAAGTGAGCGAATTTGAAGCTAGTCGAAAAATTCTAAAATCAAATCTTGACGCCTCAAGTTTTGAAGGATTGGTTCATAAGCTTGAGAATATTACGGAAGCTATTAGCACAGTGAATAGTTTTGCCCAGCTAAAATACGCCGCTGATACTTCATCTAACGAGGCCGCGGCTCTAGTTCTTGAAACTGAAAAATTGAGTTCTCAAATTAGTAACCAAGTACTATTTTTTGATTTATGGTTCAAGAAAACACTAGACAATAATAATGCTCATAGACTAATTGACAGTCTACCGTCAGTATATAGGGAATATTTACAACACAAAAGATTGGTTGCAAAATATTCACTTAATGAGTCAGAAGAAAAAATTATTAACACACTGGAGGTGACCGGTCCAGGCGCCCTAGAAAAAATATATGATAGAATGACAAACAATTTTGAATTTACTGTTGTAAAAAAGTATGGAAAAACCAAGAGAATTAGAATATTCAAGAATAAAGAAAAACTGCTTTCGTTGGTACGGAGCTCAAAAGCATACGAAAGGGAATCTGCATACAAGGCGCTATTCAATACTTATGAAAAAAATAGTGGGGTTCTCGGAGAAATTTACCAAAATCTGGTTACGCAATGGAAAGACGAGAATATCTCTATTAGAGGATTTAAATCCCCTATTTCAGTTAGAAATATTTATAATAACATAGATGATACTACTGTAGAGACTCTTCTATCAGTCTGTAAAGAAAATGCTCACTTGTTTCATGATTATTTTATTGAAAAAGCAAGATTGATTGGCATGAGGAAATTAAGACGCTATGATCTTTATGCTCCTATTTCTAGTAAGAACATTCCTAGAATTACATTTAAGAATGCTACAAGATTGGTATTGGATACTTTTCATAAATTTGAACCAAGATTTGGGCAGTACACAGAGCGCCTGTTTAAAGAAAATCATATCGACTCTGAAATAAGGAATGGTAAAACCGGGGGGGCGTTTTGTTATACTGTTTCTCCGAAAAGGACTCCTTATGTGCTTTTAAATTTTGACGGAATGATGAGGGACGTTTCGACAATGGCTCATGAATTTGGCCATGCAATACATAGCATGTTCGCATCCGATAAACCAATTTTGGTATCTCACGCTCCTCTTCCATTGGCAGAAACTGCATCAGTTTTTGGAGAGATGCTTCTCAATGAAGAAATTTACACGAAGCTTAATAG
>JAICQW010000283.1 GCA_025937665.1 Nitrososphaeraceae archaeon
CTCCCTGGACATGAAAGTTTGATGGCCAATATGTTATCCGGAGCAGCGTTGATGGATGGGTCAATTCTTGTAGTTGCAGCAAATGAAAAGGTGCCTCAACCACAAACCAGAGAACATCTTCTCGCACTTCAAGTACTTGGAATACAGCAAATAGTAATTGTTCAGAATAAGGTTGACTTAACTGAATATGAAAAAGCACTAGATAATTACGAAGATATTAAGAATTTTGTAAAAGGAAGTATAGCAGAGCAGGCTCCAGTCATTCCGGTGTCAGCGCAACACAAGCTCAATATTGATGCGTTAATTGAGGCCATCGAAAATACAATCAAAACACCTCCTAGGACAAATAATGCACCAGCTATAATGCATGTATTACGATCATTTGATATTAACAAGCCGGGTATTCCAATAAAACAAGTTAAAGGTGGAGCAATCGGTGGAGCATTAGTCCAAGGAGAATTTCAGATCGGAGATGAAATTGAGATTCGCCCCGGATTCTTAGAGGAAAAGAAGAGTAAATATGAACCAATTAATTCTACTATCGCTACACTTGGAACAGGAGCCGGTATAGTAGACCGGGTAAGGCCAGGAGGGCTTGTTGCCATTGGGACAAAATTAGATCCAACTTTCATAAAAAGCGACTCCTTAATTGGCTCTGTTGTTGGTAAACCTAATACTCTGCCAAAAGATGTGGAAGACATCACTGTAGAGATTCATCTTTTTGATACAGCAGTTGGTACACAGGATATGGTAAAAGTAGAACCAGTAAAGGTAAAGGAGTCATTGAGATTGAATATAGGTACTGCAGCCACCGTCGGAACAGTTACAAATTCAAAAGACAGTAAGATAGAAATAAAGTTAAAAAAACCCGTATGCCTGATCCCTAAGAGCAGAGTGGCAATTAGCAGAAGAATAGCAGACAGATGGAGATTGATCGGCGCAGGCATGGCAGTCTAATAAATGGATGTTCTTTGCGACACCAGTTTTTTAATGGTTATAGTGTCTACGCCTATAAGACAGTTAGACAGAGTTGAAAGCCAGATAGGCAAACTGAACCTTTTGGTTCCTAGTATTGTAATTGATGAGCTTAAACGTTTACAGCAGAAGGCTGGACCTAAACGTTCCATGATAGCTAAAACCGCTATTGATATTTCACATGTCAGATTCAAAGTGATTGAAACTGTAAAATCACGGCACGTTGATGACGCAATAGTTGAATATGCACTTAGGCACAAGTGTGCTGCTGCAACTATCGATACAGCTTTGCGTAAAAGACTAATCAAAAATAATGTGTTAGTAATTACTATAAGCAATGACCGATTAATCATCGCAAATAGCAGAGATAATAAACAAGTTTAAATTTAATTTATCACAATATTAGCACTAGATAAGCGATATGTTTGATTATGAAGGCATCCAGTTTCATTGGATGGGTCATGATGGATTTCGAATAGTTGGTGAAAACAAAAAAACAATCTATATTGATCCATTTCAAATACAAAAAGCACAACAGAATAAAAATGATGCAGATATACTTCTACTTTCTCACAATCACTTTGATCATTTAAGCGTAGAGGATTTAAAACATGTTATCAATCATAATACAACTGTAGTTGCCGCTAAGGAATGCATTGAACAATTAAAGGAAATACAAGTAAAAGAAATAAAAGGTGTAAGGCCAGGTGATAAATTAGAGATAGAAGATATACCAATTGAAATCATCCATGCATATAATACAAATAAAAAATTCCATCCAAAAGATGACGAGAAAGTTGGCTTTATTTTTACAATAAATAATCAACGCATATATCATACCGGTGATACAGACATAATTCCTGAGATGAAATCTGTAAATGCTGATATAGCACTCGTTCCTGTCTCAGGTACATATGTTATGACATCAGATGAGGCTGCTCAAGCAGTAAATAATTTTATCAAACCAAGAAAGCTCGCAATCCCTATGCATTATGGATCAATAGTAGGAACAGAAAAAGATGCGGAAACATTCAGACAACTTGTTAAAGTATGTGAAACAAAAATCCTAGATCGTGAATGATTAGAAAAGAAAATGTAACTACTTCATTCTTTTTAAAGATTTAAATACGATTTCCTTTTTTTATATAA
>JAICQW010000041.1 GCA_025937665.1 Nitrososphaeraceae archaeon
GAATTTCATCTCGCTGATAAGGATGGCCATGATTATTGCAAAAAGTGTAAGTGGGATACTTTTGTTGGCCACACAACTGGAGTCTTCGAGTGGTAATGAATAAAGTCCTTGAGTCCAACGGAGGGTTAGCCTCGGCAACACAAGCAAAGTAAGTATGACCGGGCCTAAAAAGAAAAATGTAAGTTCTAGAGATAGAGAAATTCAACTTCAGACAATGCAAAGGAAGTTCCCATTCTAAAGATAAGATATAATAAATTCAAGTGCCTAAAATACTTAGTTGGGTAGTAAATCGGACATTTGTCTTCTATGTCATCATCTTAAGGCGCACCACTTCACGGACAAGGACGGTGACAAATACTGTGATGAATGTGATTGCCGAGGCTTTAGGGAATAATCCAGTAACAATTATTACGTCAGAAGACGAAATCAATAAGTATCTTTATCGAATATTGATAACGAAGTGAATTTTCCAGACATACCAACAGACAATGAATCACCGGAGTCTAAGATAATTCCGACTGAAGATATCAATACCATTCAGCATAAAATTAGCGGAGAAAAATTACCAGAGATCATCTTAGAGTTATGTGATTTTTGCCACTGGTCTCTTATATGTTTCAATAGCCGAGGTGTGGTTGAAAATTGCCCAGATTGTAGCAGGGTTGTTTCCAAAATTCCTATGAATATTGATGAAATATGTTCCATAGCATACGACGATAAACGCGGAGTCACTATTCGTTTTGAAAGGAAAAAGCCCATGAGGTGATATCCCATCTGACTCTTGCCGACTTAAAATCTGAAATGGCATCAATTGAATGATAAGACGTTATTAATGGAATATGAGAATTTTTCCTGGATTAAGTGGTATTGTAAATGGAAAACGAAAATGAAAAATTAATAAAATCACTGACTTAATTCAAACTTATTGGAAATTAAAAGAATACTTGTTCCACTTGACGGCTCCGAACCGTCTTTCAAAGCTAGCATTCACGCTATTGATCTTGCCAAAAAATTTGATGCAGAATTGATTGCTCTACACGTTATCGACCCAAGGTATAAGAAACTGAGAATGGCAATTTCACCTAAATCCGCAAGATCAAGGGAAATTACGGCAAAGGTGACGCTTTATACATTTAATACAGTTGTATAGTTAAGCGGAACCAATTTTAAGGATACTATTTGAGCCTAGGGCCATTGTCTAAAACATTTACATGGAAAATATTTTTACAATCAATACAGGATAAACGTGCGACTGCATATACAGCGATTATGTTATCAGCAGACGAATCATTGGAATTGATCATGTCTTCATTGATTCCAGTTCGGAGATCGTCTCTTTTAATATTCGTGGATCCGCATCTAATACAGATGAATTTAATCAAATCAAAGTTTTTCCTAAGTCGCTCAACTTCCTCATCATGACAATTCTTACAATAGAGAATATTTGGTTCGCTTGAAACTTTGGCAATTATATCCCCATAGATTCCACAAACACTGCATTTGTCCTTTCCATGCATTGATCTTCCTAACAAAGTTATAAGATTTAAAACTTCGGACCATTAACATGAGGAAAATTAGGCAAGCATTGTTATACGTAGTGTTTGTTATTAATATATGATGGCGAACGACTCCGTAAAAGTAAAAAAAAGAATTGGAACCTTAATCAAAATAGAAAATGCTCAAAAGGAATATTTTTGCATCTTCTGCGGTGGAACAGCTAACTGGACAGCTTTCTTTGACGCGGGTGACGGAGCTAAATTGATAGAAAGATATTGTTCTAAATGTGCCAACGTCTATGTTGATAGTAAATGAAGACTGGTAGCAAAATAACAAATTACCTAACAAAATTTTATGGAAAGTATGCCAGCACCATATCTCTCAACAAGAATTTACTACTTTCAGGTTTGGTTGGTCTTATTGTTAGTCTAATCGTTGCATACATCTCTACGAAATATTCCAATAATGATTTTACTATTTCTACATTGACTGTAATAGCTGGATTCGTCTCTTCTAAAGTTATTTTTGTTATTCTATTTCATCTTGATAATAAGGAGAAATATACAAAAAGATTTACTGGCAAATTGAACTTTGAAATTCTAAAACAAATAGTAACAAAGATGATATTTGCTGATGCCATATTTGATATTATCAATAATGTATCCAGGTTCTTCATTCTACTTGAATTGTTGAGAATAGAATATCAGCCAGTACAAGCTGCAATAATAGCATCCATTATAGCCTCATGTTTATCTTATTTAGCTATAAATTTAGGTGTAAGACGCATACATGTATTTAGATTTAGGAAAAAGTTAGTTTAAGTAATATAGCAAAATATCCAATACTAACGAGATCCAAAAAGAAAACTTTAAAGCTTAGGAATCCATTTTAAATTCAGAATCCCAATTTAGAACCGATAGCGTCGTGGGTACCGATGAACCCTTTTCATAAAAATTGAATCACATAAGGGATTGGATCCGAATTGCTAACAACACGCATCCCGACGCCCAAGAACTAAGAAAGTCGATGACTGAACTCTTCACTCGGACCTAATAGTTTGGACTATGCGAAAAATTGAATTTTATTGTGTTTTATTCAGGACCAAATCTCTATTTATAGAATTGGACAGTGGAGAAGTCTTGTTTAAATCTGTGAACAACACAATAGCAGTAATTGTTTTAGGGGAAGTGGCTGGCAGACTGGTAACGAATTGCTGAAATCCAGTGTTATCTGCCTTAAATCCATTGGGAATTGAAGTTGTTTTAACTAAAGTTCCGTTATCTGTAGATATTTCCATGATTCCATTAATTTGCTTACCAACCGTGTCAGAGTCAGAAACAGAATAAGTAGTGGTGAACTTAACTTGATGTATGTTCTTTCCTGGTAATATTAAAAACTGTGCGTCACTAAACTTGAGATCAATCTCCTTGCCATGATTAGCAAAAATTGATTGCTGTAAGATTGGAACATATAATATACTAATGATGATTATCATAATGAAATTCCTATGAGTCCTTGTTTTTTTAGGCCAATTCATTGATGCATTCACATCTTTATTGCAGAGTATAATTTGAATTTTTAATTCAAACTAATATATTTTATCCTATTCATCGACTGAAATGGCAACACTTGACGGTGAAAATACTTGGATTCGTTTATTAGCTGTATCAGCAACATAAACGTTACCTTCGGGATCTACATCGAGTCCTTCTGCTTTTGAAAACTGTCCGTCATCACTTCCATCAGATCCCCAGCTAGTGATATACGTTCCATTATCCGTGAACTTTTGTATTCTTCCGGTATCATCAATTACGTAAACATTATCAAAAGAATCTACTGCTACACCAGAAGGACCTTCGAATTCACCATTTTTATCTCCTCTAGAGCCCCATTCTAAAATAAAATCTCCATCTTTAGTGAATTTCTGAATTCTATCGTTAGGTATATCAGCAACATAAAGATTATCTTTAGAATCAAGATCGATATTTTCCATCCAGCCAAATTGCCCCTGTCCGCTACCTTCTGAACCCCATTTTCTTATGAACTGTCCATCTTTGTTAAATTTTTGAATATCACTAATTTCAGTATCAGCTACATACACATCATTATTAGAACCAATTGCTACTCCATGAGGGTGCAAGAATTCTCCAGCACCTTCACCTGGTAAACCCCATTCAATAATAAACGAACCGTTACTATCGAACTTTTGTATGCGTTTATTGTTCATATCAGAAACATACACATATCCTTGAGAATCAACATCCATACTATGGGGTGTATCAAATTGTCCTGGATTAGAGCCCTCCTCTCCCCATTCTAAAATAAATGTCCCATTCTTAGTAAATTTCTTCACACTATGATTCTCGTAATCCGGAACAAATACGAAATCTTTAGTTGTTAGAACATCATGTATTTCACTAATTTGATGCATGTTATTATTTCTCGCCCAATTTTGGGCAAATACATATTCTTCATACCCGAATGTAATGGAGTTAATTGATAAGAAACCGAGTAAAGATATTAGCGGCAATATCAATACGAACGTTGTAAGTACTTCACTTTTCAAACCATTTATTACAAATATTAACATACTATCTGAGGATTATTTCGGGGATATTTTTATAAATACGCCATTCTCGAAATTATTTGAATTCTTGATAAATTTTTGATGACTATTATCAAATGCTATTTAGGTAAGAGAATCCACATTGGAATAGTGGCTCAATAGAATTCAGGTTCTCTTCCTTCAATTCTCTCACCGTAAATTGCAATCAATAAGTAAAGGGAAGAGGTATAGAACATTAAGAAAGCTATAAAGTATTTTATTAATGAATTCAATTATCGATATTGAATATTCTGAGCTCATAAACTTATGATATAAGCGTCTTGACAATTGTAGTTCATGCTCAGATTCATAGGCAAACTCCACTATGTTCACCACCAATTTTCTTTTGTTAAAATGCAAATAAAACTAAATAAGCAGACTTGAAAATGTAATTAATGCACTTTTTGCAATTATTGAATGGCCAAAACAACCTGTTGACCACAAATAATATTAATTTCGACTCCGATACTGTTGTAAAGTAGGTTACCCATTTAAAGAAACTAAAAATTACTTGTATCACTTATCTGAAAAACCGGATTTACCCGACTGTTCCCACCCACGCATAGAAAATTATATTTCTCTAAGGACATACGTTAATTCTGGATCCTATTTGTTGACAACGCGCTCGCCTATTCTCCGTGCCAGATACATCAATCTCCCCCAAGGTAACTCAGCCGTTCAACAACCGCTCTATTACTGTGAAATAACTATATTAGGGAAATTATTAAAACAATTGAATTGACGGACCGTGAAAAAACACTGGATATCATATTCGGAAGATGGAGAAGCCAAATACTTTATGCTGGAGTAAAGCTCGGCGTGTTTGACTGTGTGAATGCAGTCCCGAAAAATGTATCCGAGATAGCCAAACAGCTAAACCTTGATTCTTCATTGGCTTATCGACTTTTCAGAGCACTTGGTTCACTTGGTTTATTAAAAGAAGATGCAAACCGGAATTTTTCAATTACTGCACAAGGAGACCTGCTTAGAAAGGATTATCCACAAACCCTGAGAGGAATAGTGTTATTAGAGGAGGGGGAAGAACACTATGCCCTTTGGAAACATTTACCGTCCATGATTATGGATGGTAAACAAAATGCATTTCTTCGTGAATATAGCAAAAACATATTCGAATATGCGGACAGTAATCTTGCTTATAGGGAAGTTTTCAACCAGGCCATGAGTAGCTATTCTACTATTCAAACAGCCTGGGTATTAGATGCACTTGAAGGATATGATTTTTCGAAAATACATCATATGTGCGATGTTGGTGGAGGGCAAGGACACTTGCTCTGCAGTTTGCTTGTCAAATATCCCCACCTTAAAGGCACTGTATTTGAGTTGGACACAGTAATTAAGAATAGAGAGCTCTTATGGGCAAGGAAAATGGGTGTCGAAGATAGATGCACTTATGTGGCAGGCGATATGTTTGATGAAGTTCCAGCAGCAGACGCCTATATTATGAAAATGATTCTTCATGATTGGTCTGACGAGGAGTGCGTTAAAATTCTTTCAAATATATATCGTCAGGTCTATAATGTAGGGACAGTCTTTATTGCAGAACATATGGTACCAGGTCCAGAAAAACCACATTTTTCAAAACTTTTTGATATCCATATGATGTGTGCTTCTTCTGGGAGAGAACGAACAGCTGAAGAATATGCCGATTTATTAAATAAGGCTGGTTGGAAGTATTCTAAAACTTTACATTCTCCTTCTGGATTAATGGGGATAGTAGAAGGTAACAAATGAGATGTGTTATAATGGCTTTGAAGACTACTTTAATTAGTTATTAATATTCGGAAATTCACTCTCTTATATGAATCAGAAAGCCGGATTACAAATAATTTTATGCTTAATCATCAGCTTATCTGTTGTTACAGTAATCTTTTGGCAAGGAGGATTTGCTCAGAATACATCGCTTCCTGTATTGCTGGTGCATGGATATCTTGAGGACGCGACAATATGGCGTAGCTGGGAGAAACTATTGGCAGAAGATAACATTCAGTTTTATACAGTAACGTTTACCAATGATGATAAATGCGGTTCAGCTGCTGCCCACGCTGTTGAACTACAAAGGATAATTCAAAAGATTTTAAACTCGACTGGTTATAACAAAGTGAACATCGCAGCTCATAGTAAGGGAGGCTTAGATGCACGAGCCTACCTAGCTACTGGAACAGACACTGTTGCCAATTTAATTATGATTGGGACTCCAAACGCAGGTTCTCCGCTTCCGCTATTGAATAGCATTTGTGCTCCAGCAGTTTTGGATTTGAGACCTGGCGCAAGTGTTCAGGAGGCGCCCAGGAATATTCATGCTAAATACTTTACAATTAGCGGAGACTGGTTGCCAGATGTTTGGGGACATGGCAATGGCGGAAATTTCTATATCCCTGGCCCTGACGATGGCATTGTACCTGTGTCCTCAGTGGAGTCCAAAAGCTTCTTCAAAAGTCTCGGCCGAACCTCAAACGCCCATATTGATTTACTTGGTCCGGAAGAGTATGCTATGGTAAGAGATACTTTAATTGGTAATCAATAGAATCGGTTACTATTTAGATTCGCGCGCACATGAATTATGGTTGATCACTATTCCTTCAATACGGTAGTCAGTTTTCAAAAATCACCATACAAGTGATAATTAATAATTAGTAAGTCTTCTGTATGGTAAGGGGCTTTTTTCGGCCAGTCCCGTATTTGGCCTTTCCCCTTTACCGCAATAGTGCTTCGGGGAACGGGACCGAAACCCGAGACACCATTTATACAGAAGAATTAAGTTAGCACTCAATAGTTTAATAAGATTATTATCGGAATGTTAATTGCTTTTTTCATGTTCCAAGCAGAAGACAAAATACAATCGCTATAAACTATTTAGTAATTTTAAATATCAAGCATTTACATTTTTTGCATTCTAATTTGATTAATAACAATAATCTAGCCTAGAATTACATTATGCGGTCGAATTGAACATTTTCCACAGTACGAACAATATTTTGGTTTTTTTGCTGCAGAAATTCCTATTAACTGAAAAATACTCTTGCAGTTGATACATGAAAACGTTCCTGAAATCATACTTACAGAGATACTAACGTCGAATATTTCTCTATCTAAACCTATACTCCTCTAATCACAGAACAATAGAGCATAAAACGATTTGTTTGTTTGCTGCCATTCGAAGAAATTATAGAAAATAGACCATAGATGGAGGTGATTTAGGTTTAGAAACCATGCTCTATACATGAACTCGTTTGTATTCTTTTTGCTAATGCTATTTCTTCGTCAACAGTTGTGAATGTAAAACTTGGAAGGGCAGGCACAGAATTTTGCAATTTTGATTTAATCAAATCCTTCATTTTACCTAAATCATCAATATAATTTTGTAAAGCGCAACAAAGTAGTTCCCTGTTTTTATCTAATATTGATTGTCCATCATCAGGAGCATCCACGCCATCTATTATTCCATTAATTTTATTTACATTATTTTGAATATCCTGTAGAAATATGTCGTTACTAAAATCTAATTCTTTATCTTCCTGTAGTTTCTCTAGAACTTGTGCGTAATGACTCAATGCTCTTTTGAAAATCATTTTTACTTGCTCAGCCAATACTCTATTCACGACTCCCTATTCCTTTAAGTTTTTCCGAGTATACCTAAGGACTCCTCATCTTGACTAGTGATTATACGATTATACAATTTCGTTTTGTTCTAGACACTTGTGTCAACATGTTGATATAGTAAATTTATCCCTTCAAGTTCATGAAATATAGAAGCAGAACAGAAATCGTATCAATAGTTCTTGAAGCCGCAAACGGCGGTGCAACCAAAACAAAAATCATGTACAAGGCGTTTCTCAGCTATGCTCAATTAAGGGAATATCTGTCTTTACTTATTGAAAATAATTTACTAGAATATTTAGAAGGTATGCAAACTTACAAAACTACTGAAAAGGGATTTAAACTATTGAAAATGCACAACGAAATTGGAGAGCTCCTCCACAGTCCAATAAGAGAGTCAAGAATTCAGTGAATAAAAAATATACCTTTACCATATTGAGTAATATAACAATATTTATAGCATTATCAAATTCTATCAGTATCGTAGTTAGCAGTCCGCGTTATTTCTACAAGATGTTAGATTTATTAGCATTGTAATGCAATAACACATGTATTAGATGAGATACTACGTTAAATGCAAGCTAAATCCCCAGCCTATAGTAAAGCTGGCCCAATCGATCAGGTCGGGGAATTTGGCAAAAGGAAAAATATTCTATGAAGGGATGCAGGCATAATGGCACTAATGGGGAAAAGCTGCGAGGCAATTTTGCTTATTATTTCATTGGATTATTTATTTTTAACCGGAATAGTAATTTCCGTATCTGCGCAGGAATCAGACCCAGGTTCGGTCAAAATGCACCTAGATGAAGCTATAAAATATTTACAAGCAGGGAACAAGGATGCAGCTGCAATTCATTTGAATAATGGACATCGGGACATAACTAGTGTATCAAGTGACGCTCAAGAATTGTTTGAAGCCGGTATGAAGTCGTTATCCATTGGTGATTTGAGTGGAGCGCTTTTGCACTTGAAGGCTGCGGATGAAAAGCTAAGCTGAAAACAGCATTATTGAATCGTTTTATTCGTTGTAGCCGAGGTCATGAAGTAAACTCGTTCGTAAGGATCTACGGAAGACCCAGTCTTAAATACACAACGGCCCTTCAGGATGGCTGTAACCATGGTAGTAACTGATTACGTACCTTTTATCGTCGGATAGTGACGACATTTTTGACGTTGTGGAGCACACTCAAATTAAAAAGACAATGAGGACAAAGGAGGCTGAGGATGTATCTAAATGGCTCATTATATCGCTGATAGCTGGTCTCTCGTTATGGACTCTGTACGGATTCTTAAAAGGTGATTTTATAATTATGGCCGCAAATTCCATCGGTACCTCTTTGAATGTCTATCTTTTGATACTTAAATGGAAATACACAATATAAAGAAGACAAGCTTCGTAATACGGGAACAGCAGCAGGCAACCTTCGTAATAGAATTCTTAAATATTTTTTTGACAATACTAAATCATGGAAAATTCCACTTCGTTATCGAATACAATGTACGATATTCTGAAGGTGATGGGCGAGGATGCCGAGTTCCTGTACGATACGATTGACAAATACATACAGGATGCTCAGAATGCAAACAAACAGGAACTGGTAAATACATGGAACAAGATTAAAAATGATAGGCTAAGTCACATAAATATGCTCAAAGATGCCTTAGAAAGGGAAATTCATGGTGCCTGAATCAAGTAATCTTGATACCTACTAGGGTTCAAATCTAAAATATGTTACTTGGATAGTGAATCAAGAGCAATGCAGGAATCTTCCATTGTTTAACTGGAAAAGTATTTTATGGAAATTTCTTATTTTCATAGTAATGTGGTTAATCAGGTCTCGCTTTTCTAAACGGAAGAAGTGACCTAGTCTGGACTAACTGATGCCAATAATTCATCCCAATTTTTCACTGTAACATAACAGAACTAATTGTGTTAGTTACTATACTTTATTTATTCTAGAAGACGCATACGCCGATAAACACGGAATGTTTTCGTGAGACCGTATCTTAACGCTTAAATAAAGAATTGAAGATGTGAAAATTAATGAATAAAGAATTAATCATAATCGGAGCGACTATGTTGATGATAGTTTTAACTACGTCACACAATGTAACCGCTCAAAACGTGACCACAAATGCCTCAAATGCTTCAGGGAATATCACGGCCGCAGCAAACCAGACTGCTTCCGAATTAGGGCAAAATGCTTCAACCGAACTTAATAAAACAGGTGAAGCTTTAGAAGATTTCGGAAAAAATGCTACTGAAGTTGGAGGAGATATACTCAATAAGACTGGCGAAGTTGCCCAAAAAATAGGTGCAGGAGCTGCAGGTGTATTTGCTAATCTGACTGGGGAAGTAAAAGAAGGAATAAGTGGGAACAACAGCAATAGTAGCAAGTAAACTCGAAAACTTACAACACTTTTATCATTTGTAGCTCATAAGACAGCTACCGATAATGAGTACTTTATCATCCTGTTGGTCGGCAGCGGTAAGAACGAGTTGAAGCCATCAGTTTTTGTTTAACAGGAAGAAATTTTACAACCTGCCCATCTGGATGCATTGGAGAGGTCGTTACTTGATTCCTCTACGTTTGGTGACAGATAATAAATCCTCGCATTGTGTGACAAGCTCCATATTATAACAAGGAAATAAGGATTCATAGAATTGGCTAATTCTCGTTTGGCAGCTAAGGGCAAAACTAACTATCAAATATGGGAAATAATGGTAATAAATACCAGTTAATACCAACGTATATATGCCATTGTGTTTAATATGATAGTATGGCATCAAACAAAGAAGAAAAAAACCGAGAAAGAGTCAATATCGCTCTCGATGAAACAAAATCAACAGTTAGAAAGACGACAGATGAAGCAGTAAAGGAAATCCCACGGTTTACAAAGGCCGTTAATGAATATCAACAAGAGACAATTCAAGCAACAAAAGACATTGCAGATAGTTTTCTAGAATCTCAAAAAGAGGTTATCCATTCAATGCAATCCTTATGGGTTCCGTACATTGAAAATGTGCAAAATTCGTACTTGTCATACTGGGGTTCTCCACAAAGAGTCACAGAAAATTATGCAAGAGCAGTAAGCAACATCACAGACAGTACAATAGTTGCAACCAGATTAGCAAATAACGCAGTCTTTGCATCTATGGATGCATGGAAAAATTCAATACAGCACGCAAGAGACAACACAAAAGAATTTTCACGACTGAATGCTAACGTTGCAAATACATTCGTAAACGCTGCAAGAGACAATCTAAGAAATTTTTCGAGAGAAGGACGAGAATAAGCGCAACACCGTGATAGATTAACAACAATTAATCTATCCACTCTTAATTTTTATAATAATAAAACCTGATATTTTAATTTCTCTTACCCGTTACTCTTTATTCTTATGTTTCTCTACCTGGTCACAAACTAGAGAGAAATTTGACACGACTTGATCTGAAAAATCAGAACCCCACCGGTTTCAGTCTTCAATCAGATTCTTTTTCCTATCGCTTCTCATTAGCCCAAGGTCCTCAAGATTTTAGTAGATCACTTTTCATAGATTATTAATGGTACCAGTCATTCGTTCCTTAAGAGAAGCTGATCTAAAGGAAGCAGATACCATTTTTAGACTATCCTTTGGTACATTTCTGGAATTACCCGACCCTATGAGTTTCTTCGGAGATACAGACTATATCGGTACACGATTTAGGGCGGATCCTTCGTTGTCCCTAGCTGTCGAGGTAGATGGAAATTTCGTAGGATCAAACTTTATCGCAAATTGGGGCAGTGTAGGTATATTTGGGCCACTCACAATCCATCCCGATCTTTGGGACAAAGGCATTGCAAAACGTTTGTTAGATAAGACAATGGCGATCTTTAAAGAACTAAAAACTAAACACATTGGACTCTTCACCTTCTCCCACAGTCCTAAACATATCCACCTTTACCAAAAGTACGATTTTTGGCCTAGGTTTCTTACCGCA
>JAICQW010000047.1 GCA_025937665.1 Nitrososphaeraceae archaeon
ATTCTTATTAATAGTGTAGCAGTTGAATTCAGTTGCAAAGACACATAAGTATTGAGAAAGTTTTTACATTATGGATCCTCTAACTGAGAAACCAGAAAGGATTGCATTCATTGCGTACAATATTGGAGTCTATGAATCGATACAAAAGTTTGCTTCTTTAATCTTGAGTGGTAAAATAAACAACAATCTTGACACAAACAAAATTACTCAATTACTGTCTGAGACATTAACTTTTTATGATTCCGAGCTGATTTCACAATTAATTAATGTAATTATAGGAAGCAATCCAAATTCAACTTTAACAAGAATTGATGCCCGTGAGGTAAAATATGTAATGGATCATCTCAGGGTCTGTGGGGTTTCTTTGCCGTAAATTGTTACCTAATTTAATAACCAGTTTGCTGATAGTATTATGAAGAACCAAAATAACCATAAAATGGTTACCTATAGCAATCATAAGGAAAAGTTATAAAGAATTAATTTTGATTGAGTAATAGAACTAGCTCAAGTGACATATAATATCCGGTGTGAATAATTCATATGCGTAGCTTAGTCCGTTTTATATACAATTCACGAACAATGTATGGTATGGAATCATTTGGAATAATAGAAATGTTAGCATGGTATGCAGTTGGATTTTCGACAACAATACTGACTCTTCAGACAATGTCAAAACTAAATCTAAGGAGAAGAAAAGAAATTAGAATGGTACCTCCGGGACCTACATACGCTGTCCTTAGACAAGGATGAATGAAAACTGATCATTAAATTTATTGTTGTAGTATGGATGCATCGAAACGGCTAACTGCGTTGTGTAGTAGAGAAAATGGGAAAATTACGAGATATCCTGAAAAATTACGAACATTGGACAATGGCTTGAAACATTATTTTGTAGAGGTGACTTGCAATGATGGGATTCAATATGGCTTACAGGCATACGGGGAGGAAGCAGTGTCGCTATTCAAAGAAACAATGAAAAATCTTGGAAAGAGTGCTTGACTTACAAATACAAGATAATGATTCCTTTCATTGCTCTTCGTTTTCATTATTCTCCTTTGCTAGTTTCAAAGAAATAGAATTAATACAATAACGCTTGTGGGTAGGGCGGGGACCATCATCAAAAACATGACCTAGATGTGATCCACATTTCTTACAGTTAATCTCAATCCTTTCCATTCCAAAGCTATAATCAGAGCGATATTCTACATTTTCTTCTTCTATCGGTTGATAGAAACTCGGCCAACCTATCCCCGAATCAAACTTTGTATCTGATTTGAATAATTCATTACCACAGCAGACACATTTGTAAACTCCTTTGTCCTTTGAATAATAGTACTTTCCTGAAAATGGCATTTCAGTACCCTTCTCACGGCACACCTCATATTGTTCCTGGGTAAGTTTATTTTTCCAATCCTCATCTGTCATATCCTCGATTTTCTTGTCGTCCTTCTCCATAGTCAATATTGAAAAATATTGGTATAAAAATAATTGCAAGATGGTCCGAATCGTTCCGTAGTGACAATTATGTAATGATTTTCTCACTCATATCTTAAGAGATAAAGTGTGTTCGACGATTCAATTCAAAGAAGAAATGAATATGACATTTTATATCGGGGAATAAGAACATAATTGTATGGGCTGGTAGTTCAGTGGTATGAACGTTTGCTTCGCAAGTAAAAGGTCGTGGGTTCAAATCCCACCCAGTCCATTAAACATTCTGTTCAATCCCAAAGCGAATTTTATTTAATTGATTTTACAACCGTGTATGTATCAGGTAATGATGAAAATAGTATTCGGAAAATAAATTGCCTGACCTGTACAATGAGAAAAGGAACCTGAAAACTGGACAAATAAAGTTAGTATTCACTTAGAGCCCGAATTTTACCTATAGCCCCAATCTTGATATTGCTTCTTTAAATTCATTCACTCGTTTTATCATCAATTTCACAGCAATTTCAGTTTCTTCCTCAGTGGGTTGGCGTCGGTATTCTTTTAATATCTTGACTGCAATAAAATCAATTGCACTAGCCCACATCGCTCCAAGATAAAAGTCTCTTTCAGATGTTAGACCGAAAATAGTAGTATCCAAATTAGGATTACTCAACATTTTCCCTAAGTATGGTGCTATACGAATTGCTTCAGAAATTTGATTATTAATCAGTTCTAACTTTTCATTTTCATCTGTCACAAAATCAATTATGGAATTAATAATTTAAGTTTTGGCAAAGAACATATGCATTTGCAAAGCAAAATGTAAGAGCAAAATGTATCACATTAATGATAATGCGATATGCACTAATATCATGATGATAAATCAATAGACTATGGATGTAACTTATGATTTTTCAAAAAAGGTTGTGTTGATCACCGGAGGAACCGGTGCTCTCGGAAGAATGTTGGTAAAAAAATTCATAGACTCTGGTGCCATTACCATCTCGTCTTTTCATAATGAAAAGGAAGCACAGAAACTGAAAATAGAAAATCCTCAAGTTGAACTGATTAAAATGGATCTGTTAGGGGAAGAACAGTTACTAAAAACTATATCACAATTAGTTCAACAATTTGGAACAATAAATATCTTGGTTAACGTTGTAGGAGGTTATTTGGGAGGTAAAAACATCAATGATCTAAATGAAACAGAATGGGATGCAATGTTGAATCTTAACCTAAAGTCAGCTTTTCTGATAAGTAAGCATGTAATTCCCGTGATGAAATCGGGTAATGGTGGTAATATCGTCCATATATCATCAAGGACAGGACAAATATCAGAAGGAGGTGATTCTGCTTACGCAGCATCAAAAGCAGGATTGATACGCTTTGTAGAATCGGCGGCCCAAGAATTTAAGGAACATAAGATTAATGTAAATTGCATTATGCCTACTACTATTGACACTGATGCAAACCGTAAAGCAATGCCAAATGCGGATTTTACCAAGTGGGCATCCACAGAAGACCTTGCGAATGTAATCTTATTTCTGTGTTCGTCGGGCGCGAGAGTGATTAATGGATCGGCTATACCAACTTATGGACTATCATGAAAGGATTCATTAAATTTGTACCTTCAAAACTTAAACTCAACACATTTGGCTGGAAGCACATGAGAGATAATTATGATCAATTCCCCCAACTAAATTTTATCAAATTCTATGGATATGTCGTTTTAGATGCGATGAAATAGTTTTCAATCATGTTCTTGTTAAATCGGTATTTACCCTATCTCCTTACTCTCTTTATCAAAATAGCTAGTAAGTTCATCAAGATTCATAACTAATCCATAGTAATTCCGGATATTATCAAGGGTCGAATTATAGTGGCCAAGATTATTTGATGCTGTCGCGTCTGAAATCATAAGAATGTCATAGCCATGATTGAAGGCATCTCGCAATGAAGATTCTACACATATGGAAGTATCAATTCCAGAAAAAATTATGGAGTCTATTCCCAAACTTTGTAACCAAACTTCGAATTCTGTATCTTGAAAAACAGAGTCTCTCCTCTTGATCACAACATGGTCATCTGCACTAGGTTTCAACTCATCAACAATTTCAGCATCCCAGCTTCCTCTGATGCAAATCGGTCGTCTTTTGATTCTTTCTTCTCTTGATTTAGGGAGTATTCTATGGGATCTAGTCAAGAGGTCAATCCCTGATTCTTCCCTAACTGCTTGAGAATAAAAAATTGGTATTTTGACTCTTCTGCAATAGTCAATGAGACGTTTAAGCGTTGGTACCACTTCTGCATACCTTGAAACATTTATTCCCATTAAATCATAAGAACCACCCTTGCTGACAAATCCGTTTTGCATATCGACTACCAATAAGGCTGGATGAATGTGGTGATTTCTAATTTTCACAACCTAGAATTCTCTAAGGGATTATAAAATTATTCGATCAGATTTTCGCAATAATTTGATCTTCAGAATACTAAATTAGTATAATCGTAGTACCTTCATTCCGTATTTGCAACTACTTTACATGTCTTTACAAGTTAATATGTTATCACTAGGTAGTTATCTGAAGTTTGACTGATGATTCTGTAAGTTCAAATGTACTGTCTAAGTTGAGTGTGGTTTTTAGTGTTGCTTTCAAATAACCGTGGAGGAACTCTGAGCCTTTCTTTCCAAGTCGATGTCTGATAACAATGATTCGTTTTTCATTTTGATTAGTTTCGTCATAGGTTCCAAGAAACCCATACCGACAAATTATTTTTTCAATATATTCCAATACAGTTTCAAAATTTAATGTTTTCTTCCAAAAAAGAATGGTGTCACGAGGAATAACTTCGCCTGCTGATACCCCTAGCCCATAGATGTCCTCATCAGGATAGGAATCAAAAAGGGACTTTAGCAACTCTCTATTAACAACTACCAAATCAATTTTAGACAGGAAACGAGTAAATTCTGAATATCGTTTAAGAATCATATTCACCAACGCATTAACAGATACTCCCATCCTTTCGGATTCTTCGTCAAGTACCCTGGATAATTCCATATCGACACGGAATGACCTTGTGGTGGAACTGGGCACGATATTGCTATCACTATCCCAAAAATAAATGTGTTGGTTTGTAACCAAGTGTGTTCGTCTGCAATGGATTATACAACATATGTATACTTACTTTTTAATAGTAGTTTCATAGAGCAATTAGTTTATGAGTTTTTCATTAAATCAACTTCCAGAAGAGACGAAAACTTCGAATGAGGATAATCCTGAATGCCAAAACTGCAAAGGTATGGATATTGTTTTTGACCATGGCACAGGGGAAAAAATTTGTAGTGGATGCGGAGTTGTTATCTCTGTGGAAAGAGAGCATATTGATCCATTCTTGGATACCAATATCAATTTAAGTAACATGAACCTAGGAACACCCTCCTCATTGGCCCACCATGATAAGAATTTGTCTACCATGATTTCTTACTCAAATGTTGATGCAGACGGAGTTGCTATACGTGTCGATCAACGTTCTGCTTTACAACGAATGAGAAGATGGAATAAGATATCAAACAATAATAGGAGTTATCACAGAAATCTGAAAAATGCTTTCGCTGTTCTCATAAGAATTAAGGATAAACTTTCTCTTAGTGAGACCATAGTAGAAAAATCGGCATATTACTATAGAAAAATACTTGATCAAAATCTAATTAAGGGCCGATCTATAAAGGGGTTCGTGGTAGCCTGTGTATATGTGTCCTGCAGAGAGATGAATGTACCGCGCACAATCGAAGAGATTGCTGATATTTCTAATGCAGACAAGATATTCGCAGGAAAGTGCTACAGATTATTAGTTAGGACGCTTAAGGTTCGACTTCCTTCAATAGATTCCACATCGCATTTGGCCAGGATTGCTAATAACGCAGGCGTAAGTGAAAAGACCCTCAGACATGCAATCCAAATGATGGCGAAGATAAAGGATGATCCTATATCGTTCGGTAAAGATCCTTGTGCAATAGCCGTTGCAGTATTGTATGGCGCATGTCTGGACAGAGGAGAAAAAACCAGTCAATCTAAAATATCATTAGCTGGAAACGTTAGTGTAGTAACACTTAGGAAAAGATTTTTGGACATTAAGAAAATCTTTCCTGAGATTCCAAATGGACCGAATGATAAACAATAATTGATCCTTGAGTAGTTGACGTTGGGGACGGTGCCTCAGTGATAGATGTTTGTCATCTTAAATCAAAGAGAAGTATCTAAGGGCTTCATGGCAAGTGACCATTTCTTTTTTCATTTTATTCCTTTGCGACATTAAAGTAATATTATGGCCCACGAAAGAAGTCTATTGATGGGTAAGAAGGAAAAAAAGCAACTTACTATAATGATTATAGAAGATGAACAAGATATCCTTTTACTTTATAAGGATTATCTCATGAGCAAGGGCCATAAGGTACTTGCCACTTCTACTACTGCAAATGAAATAATGTCTGACTACGATAGAATCAAGCCCGATGTTGCAATTATTGATTATAAACTACCTACCGAAAAGAATGGTATTGACGCGGCCACACAGATTCTGGACAAATACCCATCTGCTGCTATTATGATAGTTACTGCCTATGATACTGTGAAAAAAGAGGTCGCAAATAATTCCTTCTTTGACAACAAGCGCGTCGGGATCTTGATAAAGCCAATAAGACTTTCACAACTTGAGAACTCTATTATCAACATTGCTAACCAGTAAAAATCCTCTTTGGTAATCTTACCCAATGCGAAACCCAAAAATTAAGTGAAAGAAGCTAAATTCTCTTTATTATCATGTTAGTCAACAGAGATTCCTCATCTGAAGTATCGATATACTTAATCGATTTCCCAAAAACACTTTGAAAGATTCTATCCAAATACATCTGAATATGCGGTGAAGTCAACCATAATTCCTTGTTCCCATATTTGAAACCATATCTTTGTGAACTTCCCAAGATTTCTCTCTTTTCAAGTTCCCGCAAATAGCCTGAAGAGATTCTGGTCTCATCGAAATTATTTTCCCTTGCAATCTGGTCGATCATAAAATGTATCCCTGAACCATGTTGTGCCGCCGACTTATTTCTATAAGCTATCTCTTTTGGAATACCCAATCTGTAGGCCAATAACCTATGAATACGTTTTCCAAGATTATCGTCAGGTCCAGTAACATTAAGTCTAGGATTCATATCAAAAGCAGTTTTGATGACTTGCTTGTCCAAATAGGGTTCCCTCATTTCGATCCCATGTGCCATTGTGGTTTTATCTTCTCTTTCTAATGTTTCTTTATAGAGTAAAAATAGGTCTTCTAACATGTGATTTCTGAGAGAAGAATATCCTTCACTCCCCACTATTTTAGGATACCACGAATATCCACCAAATATTTCGTCGACACCTTGTCCCGAGAATACTACTTTAACATGATCCTTTTTGGCCAACGCCATTGCGGAATATATTGGTAAAGCAACCTCCACTTGCAATGCATCACTATCTTCAATAGCATGAATAATCTTGGGAAGCATCTCTTCCGTACTTCTTTTTGTAATAACGTTGACTTTAAGTGGTAAATCTAGATCTTTGGCTACTTTGTCTGCAAATAGAATATCTGATGATTCAGGAGTTCCCGCATTATAGCAGGTCACTTCCTTTACCATGTCTTTAGCTAACCATGCAACCAGAACACTGTCAATTCCTCCTGAAAATATAATCCCTATTCTATCCAGTCCTTCAGTACGTTTTTTCATTGCTGACAACAAGGACTTCTTATAGGCCTTAAGAGCGTCCTCAAGGATATTGTATTTGAAATTTACCTTGTTAGAGTCTAGTGTGCGCGGAGGCTCTGCAATCCTATATTCCCTTAAAGATCCCCTATTACTTATAATTACAGCATGGCCGGGCATTACTCTCTTCACCGACTTGTTACCTCCTAAAAGCCATATTGCTTTCTGCTCAGATGCAAATGTTACTTGTTCAGGATCATCGCTATAGTAAAGCTGCCTAACGCCTAAAAGGTCTCTAACAAGAGCAATGTCCCCCGTCTTGTGATCCTTTATCGCAATACTATAGACTCCATCTAATACTTTCGCCATTTTTGTCAATGCATCCAATAAAGTCGTAGGTCCTGCCAATTGCTCTTCCAAGAAATGGATAATTACCTCGCTATCTGACCCACTAACAAAATTATGTTGCGATTTTAATTTATTCTTGATTTGCTTATAATTATAAATCTCCCCATTATGTTCTAAAGTCAACCTTCCATCACAACTTGTAAAGGGCTGTCTTCCTAACCGACCACCCACTATCGCAAGTCTCACATGACCTAGTCCAAATCTATCGTCATTATATGGTGCAGAAATATCGAAAGGTTCCAAAGAATTGATTTTATTCTGTCCTACTTGTATTGCTACACCATCCGGTCCTCTATTGTGCATGCAAGATAACATCAGAATAAGATCATCAGTTACACCCGCGTTGTTTTTATTCAGGATGCCTGCTATTCCGCACATTTTTTCCTCCAACTGGCGTTCAAACGTATATCATTATCCAACTATAGTTCACTCAATTAACTATTCTTCAACATGATTTATCAGTGTTACGTCGTGATTTCCCTGTAATATCATGTCTATAAGAAAACACATACCAAATATTAATCATTACCAATACATATAATAGATTGTCATAATAACTTATATAGAAGTCTTTTTTCCATGCACGTGAATAATTTTTGAATCTCTAAAAATTATATCGTGTATAAGAACACTTTATAAAATTTAGTATTTAACAAAGCAAATCTTTTCAAGAATCGATTAAATTATTATCAACGGGGATATAAAAAAACATACGATATTCTAACAAGTAACATTCGCAGAATGTTTTATAAAATTAATGCTGTAAATTGGAGAATTGTAGATATAGAGTATAAACGCATCATAATCCCTCCGCCGAGCGACAAGTAATAACCGTTAATCTTATAACTCCTAAGATTAAACCGTGGATAAAAATGGTGCAACAAGATATTTATACATATTAGTCTTGAGAAATTTAATTCGAATCTAACCAGATTTTATATACCAATTCAGTAATGTTTAAAGACAATGTGGATGAATACAATTTAATGCCTAGAGTGTATTTCAGTCACTCTAATTCTAGTGGAGATAATTTTTCTATTCCAAATGATGATGATTATGCCAATAGCAACTCCACTAAACCAATAAGGCTTAGTCATCTAATTGCATTTAATATTAAAGAAAACGACCAAATGATTTCGGGAATATTGACAATTGATTTTGAATATTATTCATGTGACGGCAGCATCAAATATCGTGATATGCATTATAGCGACCCAAGATTGATAAAACATATTGAAGGGAACCCTCGAGTAATGAGGAATATCGATTCATACCTTAGAAAGAATTTGTTAGAATCTGAATATGGATTCAAATTGATGTCATGATTGGATTATAAATAGACAAGGCGGGAAGTCGAAAAATCCTATTCAATGTATTTCTTCACAATGCGGACCAACTCTTCCATTCTAATAGGCTTGTTGAAAAATTCATCGGTGTTAATTTCCTTAAGTTGACTCCCTTCTATTTCAAACGCCGTCATTAAAATCACACTTACATCAGAATCGATTTCCTTGATTTTTGCTATGAATTCAACTCCTGACATTGGGCTCATTCTTACATCAGATATTACGAGTCTATATTTATCATGACTCAGTTTAAAGTCATCTAGCGCCTCTTTTGCATTTGTAAATGGGCGAACACTAATGCCATTTAGTGTTAAAATCTCGGTAAATAAGCCGATAATGTCAATCTCATCATCTACTATCATTACCAGGTTACGCTTCAACAAGACTGATATGATAACCACAAATAAAATAATTTCTCCGTTGACTGGATGCCAATTTGTCGATTGATGAGTGAAGAGAAATTCTATATATGCGCTTTAACCTTTGGATATTAAAAATTCTATCTTTTGCTATTCTTGTCCACCGGAACTGTAAAAGTAAAAGTTGCGCCTTTGCTATCTTTGTTATTGTAGGCCCATATCTTTCCGCCATGACTATCAATAATACTTTTTGATATATACAGACCCAAGCCAGTTCCAGATATTGATCTTGTTGCAAATTTTTCAAACAATCTGGGCATCATTTCTGGATCAATTCCTGCTCCGGTGTCCTTTATTTCAACCACAATGGACTCTTTGTCAGGATCGTCATCTTTTTCATTCTTGTCTTCTTTGCCTTTGTATGACGATATTATAATGGTACCGTCACTAGTAAAGTTAATTGCATTTGAAATTAGATTGTCTATAACCTGTTGTAATCTTGCTTCATCAGCATATATCTTATTAGTAACGTTATTTCCCGATTCAAAAGACAACTTTACGTTCTTATCTAAAACTTCTTTTTGGTGATCTTCTATCACCTGTTTTATTGTTTGGTTAAAATCAAAGTAAGACTTGGTTAATTGAAGATTCCTACCTTCAATTCGGGAAACATCAAGTATGTCTTCAGTTAATTTTTCCAGCCTCTTTGCATTTCTAATTATTTTGTCAAAGTAATGATCAAAATTTTTAAGATTTGTCTGAATCATTTCCGAGTAACCTAGGACTGACTGGATTGGTGTTCTAAATTCGTGCGCAGCTATATCTATAAATTCCTTTTGAAGTTTGTCGTGATATGTCAATTTCTTGTTTGTTTCTTGTAACTCTTTTGTCTGTATGTATACAACTTTTCTTAATCCCTTGTTCCAATAGGTTATCACGAAAAAAATTCCTAGAGCGCTTGCTACAATAATAATCAAGGCCACAACGCCAAAATTTCTTTGCTGGGCTACAAGGTCATCTAATGAAGATGCTAAATTATGAGGGAGAATCAAGATAGTAGTAAAATAATGTATGCCATTTGATATCACTGGAGCATAGGTTACTGTATACCCCTTTCCATCCAATATTACATCAGTTGTACCAACTCTTGGAGTTTGTACTGCTGACCTAAAGAGATCTATCATATCTTTTCCAGGAATCTTATCGTTAGAAGATCGCCCTACCATGGAGTCAAATTTCTTGTCAAATACACTTGTACCGACAAAGTCGGGAACTCCCGCAAGAATCATCATACCTGTTGAATCAACTAGCGATAGATTTGCTGAAGGCAAAGGAGGGATTTGACTTTGAAGAAAACTACTTAGTGTTTTAGAGCTGATGCCAGCTAAAATGGCTCCCTTAAATTGATTAGTGTTGTTCTTAGCAGTTGTACGATTCTGAGTATCAATGATGGGATATAAAATCAAAATTCCTGATTGATCATCAGTCAACTTTATTGTATTACTGTATGCAGGAACCTGTGCATCCTTTATTTTCTGAAAGTATGTCTGAGCTGCTGTAGAAAATTCTTTAATTTTCTCATCCGCGGTATCATTCACATTTGAGCTTGACCAAATACGCGCTCCATTGCTGTCTACCCAACTGTAAAAATCTACAAAGTTAATGGTTGTTTTTTGAGCTGAATTCAACAAACCCTTGCCTGACTCCAAACGTAGGTCAATTAATTCTCGAGAAGAGGAAAGCATTTCGAGGTTTATGGTTACCAAATCAAGCTTATTCTTAAGTATCTGAGCAAG
>JAICQW010000029.1 GCA_025937665.1 Nitrososphaeraceae archaeon
CGTTTGGACGTATCCATGGCTGTTCATGAACTTCCAAGCCAACTCCGTGACCTGTAGAATGAATAAAATTATCGCCATACCCGTTTTTTGAAATTAGATTGCGACAAGCGGTGTCAACTTTTCCACATTCAACTCCTTGTTCTACACATTCGAGTCCCTGTTGTTGGGATTTCCTGACAAGATCATACACCTGACTCATTTCATGGCTAACATTCCCTAGCGCAAAGGTACGGGTTGCGTCGGAAATATATCCATCATACCTCAGAGTTAAGTCAATAACAATGAAATCTCCGTCGGTAAATTCTCTGTTTGAAGTTTCGAAATGAGGCATAGCACTATTGGCGCCACCAGCAATTATGAAGGGATTCAAAGCAAATGGATAGCACGTTGAAGTTCCTTCCAGTTTCATAGCTTCATATAGTAACTTTGCTTGAAGTTGTTTTTCCGTTACGCCTTTCCTTATCTCCTCTCCACATACTTGATATAGTTTGTCAATTATTTCTGATGCCCTCCTGATTTTCTGAATTTCAGAGTCATCCTTGAGCATTCTTGCGTTATGAAACGGGTATTCATTAATGACAAAACTACTGTTATCTGTATATGGTAAAATAGTTTGAACTGTTTCATAGTCGCTGCAATCAGAATAGAATCTGTGTTTTGGTAAGTAGGGTGTTATTGATTTAATGAGTCCAGCCCCGCGTTCGGCGGTTATAATTTCCGAGTATTTAGATTCATTCACGGCCCGAGTGCTTTCTAATTTGGGAACAAATAATTTGATCCCGTCATGGGTGCATAAGGCGACAGATTCGCCCCAAAAACCGGTGAGGTAGAATATGTTTTCTGGTTTGAAAACAATCAATGCGTTATAGCCATTGCCTAGAGTATCTAGGATATTTCTCGTACGCTCATTAAGCATGATTTAATGCAAATTATGGTCTTAGTATATATGTTTTAAAAATATCGGAAAGTCATGATATTGTTGTCTTCTATTGGTCAGAGAAAGGGGCACTTATCATTCAAAAACAACGATTTTACCTGCTCTGTCTCATGTTTTAAGTTCAAGTTAAGGGATTTATAACATATTCTTAATATTTGTTGGTCATTCATATAGTAATGGCAGAAAACGAAGACGAGAATATAATTAAAAAAGCGGAGGAAGAAAAGAGGGATATCGAAGCAGGAGAAGAGAATCCGCCTATTAAAGATCCGGAAGAAAAGAGGGATATCGAAGCAGGAGAAGAGAATCCGCCTATTAAAGATCCGGAAGAAAACCTTAGGGAAGCAGAGGAAAACCTTAGAGACGAAGCAGGGAAAATGGTTGACGAAGATGAGAAATCTGGAAACACCATGCCGTCCAAAAACATAGCAGAACATGAGCCTACCAGAGTTGATAGAGATCAATATGCACCAGAGAAGGTTGAGAAGAAGATTGGAGGTACTACCATACCTGGCATACTAGCGCGCAAGCCCATATTAATAATCTTAATTATAGGGGCAATAGTGTTGGGCGCTTTTTTGGTTTATTCACAGATTCAATTAAGTAACCAATCATATAAAGTTGAGAACTATAATGCTCTTTGGAATCAATCTTTAGCAGATCTTCGCGGTGGAAACGCATCAATAGCTGAATATTGCAACAGCCCAGTTCATGATGAGGACCTATGTAATAAATTTATGAACCTACAGTACATGGGTTGAAATTATACCAACTGAGGTATGCAATCAGTTATTCAAGTATTATTTTTTAATTATTTATTCAAGTATTATTTTTTAATTTATTGCTACTTGTAAATAAGACAACTAACACACCCGTCATATCTCGCTGGTGGGAATTGGTTGTACTTTACTAAATATTAGTACCCGGTACTAAATTATTTCTTATTCTGTTGGCCTAATGGGAATGAACACCGAATCCAGATTGGTGGGATCCGCAGAATTTGACATCAGATCCCCCCAATCGCCATTTAACTGTTATATAATTTGTTGTCAATAAAAACAATCACGTATAACACCGTAGAATGTTCCGCTAGTGGGATTCAGGCCATTAGCACTCCGCTTTTTTAGTCCCACCGGTACTGATCACAGGTCTCTCCATAACTTCATTATCGCTGTGGTTGTCAACAAGCGAAAATAATTCCAATATTCGGCACTAACAATAATTGCACTTAGATAGATAAATAATATGTTAATCATAATAGATTAGGTCCAATCACTGATAATAAACTCGAATAGTTTTCAATTGATATCTCTCACTATCTGCATGTACATGTTTATCTTTCTATATTTACAGACAACTGATTATGCCAATGCTCAATTTCGAGGAAATATGACTTTGAAATGTAGTCCGGGAGGAGAGTGTGTTACTGAAATTTGTATTGATGATCAATCTTGCAATACGATAATGTCAGACTCAAGTAATGGTACTGACCTTCGTGAATTTTTGGAGAATAAAACTAAAGTTACGTTTATCCCTCGAGAAATAATTTGATAACGCTCAGTCCATGAAGTCAAATATTTTTGTTCACAATAATCCAACGGCAGTCTCATTATTGGTCGAACATTTGGGACAGATTTCATTCAGACTAAAACGGGCCTTAATAATTTATTTAAGTTTTAATGTCCAAGCTATCGGTGGACAGAAAGTGATTCATTTAAAATATGACTAATCTATCTTTAAGGTGGACAGTGATAACAGTTTTTGTGTTAATTGGCATATTTGGAATTAATTTTATTAGTTTAAGATCTTGGGGAGTTGACATAAAGGGAACTCAGGGTGATGATACTATGCAAGGAACTGCAACTGATGATGATATTAGGGGACACAATGGCGACGATATGATAAACGGATTGCAAGGTAGTGATGAAATAGAAGGACAACAAGGCAATGATTTGCTGAATGGTTCTGAAGGAAATGATTACCTAACAGGCGGTGGTGGATTCGATACTTTAGATGGGGGACCAGGAAGTGATGAATTGAATGGCGAAATTGATAGAGATAGTCTATTCGGCGGAACTGAAAATGATGTGTTGTATGGTGGGTTAGGAAATGATATTCTTGACGGTGGACAAGGTGATGATCGTCTGTATGGCGGACTTGGTAACGACACATTGAAAGGAGGCCCAGGTGGCGACTACTTTAGATGTGGCTCAGGAAATGATAGGATAGGAACGTTTAGCCCAGCCGACGGCGACCATGAGTTTGGTGACTGTGAGATAAAGTAGCGTTAGAATATGAGCATGCAAGAAGTTTGCACCTATTGCCACCATAAAAGAGAGAACCACATGCCAGATAAGTATAATGGAAGGACCGACTGTGATTTCCTGATTGCAATCGTCACGGGTTTGTAAATTAGAAGTAATGTAAATCTAAAGTGAAGATTAAGTTGAAGAGCTATGGTATCAAATGATTCAAATCTCTCAACTGATATAAGTTAATTTGAGTTGTACATCATATGCACGTACACGACATCTGTCTTGGTTGCGGGCACAAAAAACATGATCATAGTTTGGATGGTTCTCGCTGTAACATGCCTTATTGCCCTTGTTTACAATTTAAAACAACTTTCTTGCAATATGGTCTAGGCTCATAGGATCAAAATTCAATGATTTGTTCCTTATTACGTATCGAATTTCACATTTTTAAATCATACTTGAACACACTGAAAAAACCTTGAACCGACCCGGGAATTAAGGGAAGATGTATTTGAATCGACTTTAGTAAATTATCCCTTGATTTAGCATCCTTTAAAGAATTTAATGGTTTTTCATCAGAGAAATACTCGAATGTTATATTACCAGTTTTATCATCACTCATACTTTTTGCAGTCGCTTCAATTGACCAAGTCCAGCGAGCAAGTTCACTTGCATCTACGACACCTTTATCGAGAGTTTGTAAAACCTCTTGGACAGTCCTATCATTAATCCTATACACTAATTGTAAATATATTAGCTTGCTTAAATTATGCAGATATAGAACATTGATTTACAATAGTGGATTTTTGGTGTACTAATTGTATGGATTGAATTAAATGACATAAAACTTCTAATAAAACGATACATTAATCATTTCATCATTAATGTCTATTTAACTAGTTTTATCATTTCACTATAACTTATGGGAGGACAACTTGAGTCCTTTTGTGGTTGGTTCATTTATACCTCCCATCAGATTTATATTATTTCTGTAATTTGTTGCTCATGGATAATTTACGCTATCGAATGCCAATAATACATCCCCCGATGGGGCTTCATAAGATTCAGTTATGCCAAAACCCCAGCGGTGTACATTAATTTAATTATTATTCATCGGATTTTACCAGTGTGTGTAAGTTCAGCGAGGTGGGATTTGTTTGCTAGTAGGTAAATTCCTACCTCATTTAGAATAGTATAAGATTTTCACAACATAATTAGAAATTTTCGCTTAATTGACTAATATAAATAAGATGTTAGGAATCAAATGGTATTAAGTACCAGAACTAATGCAAAGAGTAAGAGTTCTAAAGCGAATGCAAAGAGTAAGAGTTCTAAAGCGAATGCAAAGAGTAAGAGTTCTAAAGCGAATGCAAAGAGTAGGAATACCAGAGCAAGGACCAAGAATACTGAAGGTAAGAATAGGAAGGCGAGTGAAAGAACCGACAAAGGTTCAGGCTTAATAAAAGCAGGTGGTGAAGTTGGAGTCGAAAAGGGTGGTCGTACATTGGGTAAATTAAAAGCAGGTGGTGAAGCACGAGTCAAAGAAAACAATAAAAGTTCAGGTAGATTTCAGGCGAATGTGAACTTAGGGTTGGAAAGTGATTCTTTGGGGGAATTAAAAAAAGGAAGTGACTACGCTTTTGGTAAAATAAAATCTGGAGTCAAGGCCACTAGAAAAAAACTCAAATCATTATGAGTGCGAATTCACTCTACGGTACTACCCAAATTGTTTTCTCCCAGAAGATCTAGTTTTTTCTCAATAGGTTCAACAAAGAATCTTGAATTTGCGGTTTAGGGTCTATATGGCTTTCTCTTTGAGTCCTTTATCAAGTCCTGGAGCATACTCCTCAGGCGCTTCTGGATTTTGCGGAATATCGAATCCTTCTGGGAGACCATCCAAAGCCTCTACTTCACCGTCACCGAATGGGGATGATCCGTTGAATATTTTAGACAGCCCAGTCTCTTCATTAGAAAAGGTCCACTGTTGATTGTGCAAATTTTTAGCTTCAAGTTTCTTAACTTCCGGCATTTTAGAAGAATCCGTTTTTGGTACCGGGAGTGTTTTACCCCAATCTACTCCAAGTGATTCTAATGCTTTTGCGAAAACTTTCTCATGCGCTAGATCTCTAACAATTAGATACGAAACTGTTGCCCTAAATGTCTTGTTATCACTCATGGCATACAGTCGGCACTTTTGAAGTCTTCCCGTACACTCTAGCATGAGATTATAGAGGAGATCCAAAACAAGGTTACCACTATTGTAAACGTAGGACCCAGACCAGGGATTGCCGGCTGAATCGACGGGCAGAGCTCCTTGTGATGCAACTAGGAAATGATGAATATTGCCAGCTTCAAGCGCAATGTTTAATGGCAATTTATTTGGAGGTTCTTGATTAGTTGAACCTTCTAGAAGTATTCCTATTGTAGTAGAAATGAGTTCTACATGACCTATCTCTTCTGAGGCTACACTCTTAATTAGGTCTTGATAAGGTTTTGCTTTTCCTCTAAAGTTAAAATTTTGGAATAAATATTGCATCATCGTTCGCATTTCTCCAAATTGACCACCAAGTCCTTCTTGAAGAGCATTTGCGGCTAGATTGTCAGGTTTATCCTTTGGCAACTGACTCGCAAGCTGATTTACTGATATGAACATAACAATAGTAGGATTACAAACTTTATCTATGATCTATAGCAAAAACGTTTACACTTTACTAACTTTGATACTAGTAATTTAGTGAATAATAATTAAAAAATAAAATATCAAAAATAAAAATTGGGTTTATGCCGAAGCAGCATTGTCAGTAGCTAACTTTGTGCATAAATCTAAATGTCTTTTTTCTTCTTTGAGTATCGATCTTACTTTTGTCCCGAACTTCTTATTCTTCACGTCTTTTGCAACCGAGTTTAAGACTTGGTAATGAGTAACTTCACCGCCTTCTGCGAGACATAGGAATTCTAGAGCCTCCTGATTATCAGGTTCATCACCCAAATAAGTTTCCATCATCTTAGAGGCCTTTTGAGCAGTCTCTTTAGCTTTCTCGTCAATGGTGTCTTGATTAAAGCCATCACTTTCTACAAGATCCTTGACTAGATCTTCCATTTCTTCTTCTTGCTTACTCGCCTCTTGTCTCATTTTAGATAACTTCTTCATTTGTTCCGGCTTCAATAAACCTCTTGAATCCAAATCCTTCACAGCCTTTTGTGCTGCCTTCTCCAATCCCAACGCTTCACCTATTTTTTCTTGTATCATTTCTTGATCTGCCATACTAACTACCAATGCACATTATCTCTTAATAGTATATCACCCAGATAGTAACAAGATGAGTGATAAAATAATTCAAAAAACAATATTAATTTGATTTTTTAGTTCACCGCCTACCGATATTGTATACGGAAGTACGAGAATGATTGAATTTTTTGGTTCTCACTAATATATATTGGATTTGTAAAGTACAATGCCTGAAAACCTGGATTGAGGACTCTAAAAACATGCTTGTAGGTATTGTTGATGATGATGAAGATATAACTGAATTGTTTCATGACGGCCTGTGTGGCAATATCGATGGAATAAACGTTGTTACTTTCAATGATCACGTAAGTGCTCTGGAACACTTTACTGAGAATAAAGAAAACTATTCTCTAGTCATTTCTGATCTAAGATGCCAAATCTAAATGGACTAGAACTTTTAAAAAAAATAGAGATTAAAGGAAAAGGTTAGAACCATGTTGATAAGCGCTTACGATATTGAAAATGATATTGTTTTTCAATACTACTTAGAACTAGGAATTATTGACTCATTTATTGCAATGCATGTTACCATTAGTCGATTATGTCAAAAAGTGAGAGATGAATTCTTAGTATATCAATTGGCAGTTACTCTAAAGTAGATTGATAAATATGCATCTTTCTCTCAAGATTTGTATCATAATTCTTGTGACTCTCTGTGTTACTCTCTCTAGTTCTTCTGTATTGTTAGTACAGGCCTTCCTTTATGAGAATGGAACATGCACGAATGAAAAATTGAAAGAGTCATCCAAACAGATCATAAATACCAATGGCACGGTTGACGATTTTCTTAAAAGTTTACCGAGTGATAATACTATACTAGCGGAAATAGTATGCCAAAACTGAACAACGGGATAATAAGGCGAGGTTTAAATACCGTTCTCAATGTCCTCACATTGTTGGCTATATAATGAACTTGAGTAAAGACTCCGCTGGCAAGATAGCGTCGCTATCACCCAAATAATAATCCGATCAAAAATTTGTATACTGATAAATCATTTTTTGTTCTATCACTATTGATTGTCAAAAATATCTAAGACCTTGGCATTACTCACAAAATTCTATCTAAACAATAGAAATACAATATCACTTAACAAGGATCTTGTACTTTCAGGAATTGTGGGCTTCGTCATCAGTCTATTTGTTGCACACTACTCTAATATTTATTCTGCTAATGAGATTCTTAATTCAGCATTAACCGTACTTGCCGGGTTCATTTCGTCAAAGGTAATTTTTGTTATTCTATTTCATCTTGATAATAAGAAAAAATATACAAAAAGATTTAGCGGGAAACTGAATTTGGGTATTTTAAAACAAGTAGTAATGAAGATGATATTTGCAGACTCCATATTTGATATTATTAATAATGTATCTCGGTTTTTCATTTTACTAGAATTATTGAAAATTAATTACCACCCGGTACAAGCAGCATTGATAGCTTCCATTATCGCATCTGCACTGTCTTATTTAGCAATCAACTTGATAGTAAGGCGAATCCATGTATTTGGCGGAAAGAAAAAAATCATGTAAATTCTTCCTCATTGAATATAACTCGGTCGGATCATAAGTTTTGAATCCATTTTATACTGTGATGGGTATAAATGAAATATCGAGTACTCACACTTTACCAATTCTTTGAACCGTTGAATAACGATAGTTTAAATTTTGTCAATAATTGAACTGGGTATTGACATCTTTCTTCCTACAACATTCACAATTTCACTCCACACTACGTCCTTGACACCTTCCATGCCTTTGATTTTCTCGAGTAGGTTTAGCAACACGCTGTTATCCTTTACAATGGTTTCTACTCTTAGGTCAATAGTATGTTCTCCTATGCTTTTCCCGACATATGTAACGTCATCTAGTCCGATTAGATCTCTACCAACCGAGTCTACATTTCCTTTTTCTATTGCTATAAAAAAATCAACACGCCTCCATCCAAATTTCTCGACATCCAGGATATATTGTAATTTCAAAAACTTATTTTCTAGTCGTTTGCGCCTTCTTCTAACAGTAGTAACAGGAATTCCTAACTTTGTTGCGATACTTTTGGTAGATCTTGGACCATTAGGTGGTGAGAGCAAGATTTTTAATATTTTTCGGTCTATTTGTGATATTGATAGATCACGCTTAATTAGTCCCGCAGCCATTTCTATATAATACATAGTTTTTATATATATTTTTTTTCCAATAATGAACGAATTTATGCATTCTAATGATTAAAATGTCTACATTTGATTCGTTTTTGTATATAATTAACATCAGCCTTGACAATAATATTCAGGTTATTCGGTTTGCTTCATAGGCCACCCGTATATTATAAATTTATTTAAATTTTAATGTGTATCCTACATTATCAGGACTGAAAGCATTTACTTTTACTAATCCTATTCTTGCACTTGAGCATTTTCAAATTAATGATTTTGCCTACGTATTAGTAGTATCTGATTTCAAAATTCCGGGAATAAACGGGATGGATTTTCTAAAGAGAATTAGAGAGACAAATAGCTGTGAGAACGATACTAATGACAGCATTTAGGTTAGATGACAAGATGTTTCGAGAATACACCAAAAATAAGATTATAAACGCGTTTCTTCAGAAACCAATAGGCATACAAGATCTTCTTAAAGAAGTAGATAGCCAATTGGATTCATACGAAATGCAAAAAAGATTTCCTTCTTAGTTACTAGAATCTTAAAGTAATATACACAAACTGTGGGAACAAAATTCCGAAAAATGTTCCGACCGAATTATTTAGGAGAGTACTTATATATTTAATGAGAATGCCATTAAAGATTTGGATTTGTGTGATTTCGGGGATCTTTTCTTCTCTCATTATTTTGAGCCTCTATCTTCAACCTAGTCACGCGATGCTTTATGAGAACGGCACCTGCACTAATGAGAATATAACAAGTTATCCAAACAAGTAATAAATAAAAATGGAACTGTTGACGATTATCTTAAAAGTTTACCGAGGGATAATACTATACTAGCCGAATTAATTTGTTAATCCAACTCCAACTCCAACGACATAATCGTGACATAAATTAGAATATCTATGCTCGAACAAACTTTAACAAAAAGGGAAGACTAGGCGCCTGATTCTAATTTTTGCTTTACTGTTTGTGCGGCCTGTTGTAAACCTTCCTCGAGTTTAGTATTCGCTTGTTCCCCTGATAGAAAACTGGCAATTTTTCCTGATGTTGGTAACTCGTATTCGATTGAATGTCTTACATGCGTGTTGCCTTGATTCTCGTTAAACTCCTGGGTACTTTTCCAAAATTTAAAAGGTCCTTCCTTTTGTTCAGTAACTAATCTTTTACTTTCTTCTTTATCAGTAACTTGTAGGATCATTTCTTCTTCTCTTCCCATGTATTCACCTTCCACTTTTATTTCGGAGCCTTCTTCTCCTTTAGTGCCCGATACGGATTCTGATTCCTTCACGATATCCTGCGGCCATGCCTTCTTGATATTGTCCGGATTAGTATAATATTCATACACTCTGCCTAATGGTGCGGTAATATCTATTTCGTAATTAATTGTGTTCATAACTAAGGTAGTATTCTATTGTAATTAACAGTTAGACTTTTTAGCACGAAAGGAGAACTCTTGCCTCTTCCAAATTTTTTACGTAATTATAAATATTGGCTATATTCTTCTCTTGGATGTAATTGGAATACCTCGTAATGCTTCCCGGCCCAACAAATGTTCCTAATAGAGTCATTAATGCAATGTTAACTCCTATGATAAACCATAGAAGTGATGATTTTAGAAAACTATACAAAGACATTGTAAATAAAACACAGACTGTATTTGAGACCGAAAATGATATCGTAGTGCTCACTACTTCAGGCACCGGGGCCGTTGAAACTTCAGTTTTAAATCTGATAAAAAAAGATGATGCAGTAATTATACCTGTAAATGGAGAATTTAGTACTAGACTCGCAGACCTCATAGATAACTATGGTGGAAAGACTATTAGAATAAACTCGCCGTATGGACAGAACCCTCCAATAGAAAAAATAGAAGAAGCGTTTGAAAAAAATTCTAATATCAAGGCACTTTATGTGGTTTACAATGAGACCTCTACAGGCACGACTCTGAGAAATTTATCAAAATTAGGTGAATTATGTAAGGCTCATGGGGCTTTTTTTGTAGTAGATGCAGTCTCAATTCTTGGTGGCGATGAACTGCCTGTTGACAAGTGGAATGTAGATGTGTGTTTTACGGCAACTCAGAAAGCGTTAGCAGCGCCTCCCGGAATTGCTCCAATATCAGTAAGTAAGGAAGCAAAAAAATACATGATTGAAAACCCCCCTCCAAGTCAATATTTGAATTTAAAAAGATACTTCAAGTATTATAACGAAAGTTTTGAAACTCCTTTCACTCCCGCGGTAAGTCTTTTTTATGCCTACCAAGAGGCATTAAATATAATTATCGAAGAGGGAATGCAAAATAGAATCAGCCGACATAGAAAATGCGCCAGTGCCTTCTACTCTGGATTAGAAGCCTTAGGTTTTACACCATTTGCCGATGCTGATTCCAGAAGCAATGTCGTCATAGCAGTAAATTATCTGCCCGGTATTGATGACAAGAAATTTCGTGAATTACTTTCAACCAAATTTAAGGTTCTATTGGCAGGAGGATTCGGGGAACTTAAGGGAAAAGTTTTTAGAGTAGGGTGCATGGGCGAAGTAAGTAGTTACCATGTGATGAGAACTCTTTCTGCCGTATCGTCATCCATGTCAATATTGGGCGTGCAGCCAATAAAAGATGGATTGTCAGTAGCCAATAATGTTCTAAATCAATAGGCTCATGTTGTTAAGCTTAATATTATGGTAAACCGACAGCAAATTTCGTGACAATGGAAAAAGGATCACTAATTCTTATAGACTATACTGCTAAAGTAAAGGATTCAGACGAAATTTTTGAGACTACCGTAGAAGAAAACGCGAAAAAATCTAATCTTTATGATCCTGATATAAAATATGAACCTCGTTTAGTCTCGATAGGCGAAGGATGGGTGTTAAAGGGACTCGATGAAATTCTAACTACTGCAAAAATTGGGGACAACTTGAATGTCGATATTACTCCTGACAAGGCATTTGGGATGAGAGATCCAAATAAGGTTAGAATGATACCACAGAGAAAATTTGGCGATAAGGCCGATGAAATAAAGGCTGGAGACGTAGTAGACATAGATGACAGAAGAGGATTCGTAAGGTTTATCGGTTCTGGACGTGTTCAGGTTGACTTTAACCATAGGCTAGCTGGAAAAACACTGAATTATAATGTCAATATCCTAAAACTCTTAGAAACTGACGAAGAGAAAGCATCGTCACTTGTCAAAAGGAGGCTTATTGTGGAAGGTGACAAGGTTGGAATATCACTTATCAAACCAGAACTCGTAATTACTTTGCCCGAGGAGGCTTTTATGATTGATGGGATTCAGGTTATAAAAAAGGCAATTTCTACTGACTTGTTTAAATTCATACCAACCATTGAAAGTATAAAATTCCTAGAGATCTACAATAAATCTAAACCTACATCGAAAGCCAAGGAAGAGCCAAAAGCTAAGGAAGAGCCAAAAGCTAAGGAAGAGCCAAAAGCTAAGGAAGAGCCAAAAACTCAAAAGAAATAGATTTCTTGACGTTACTAAGACACGGCTTCTTTCCTACTTTTAATTAATAGCTAAATTACGCTGACTGACTTTGCAACAGCCCTAGCAGAATCACTGTCCATCTTAATTTTGTCAAGAATCGTATACCTATCGGGCCTCAATGATTGGGCTATCATCAATGATTTTATAATTTGTTCTTCATCCACGTCGATTTCCTTCGCTGTAGTTGGAGCTTTGATATTTTCTAACGTCTTTATTATGATTTCATGATCTAAACCATGAATTTTTGACATGATTATCGTCCCTATTCCCACTCTTTCACCGTGCAAACCACAGTTGCTATTTGATACATATTCTAGTGCATGACTAAACAGATGTTCTGATCCAGAACATGGTCTGCTACTTCCCGCAATGCACGAGGCAACTCCCGCACTTATCAAGGCCTCCACAATAGTCCTTATATGTGCACGATTGACCAGTTTATTTGAATTTTCTATTATTATTTTTGCACTCATGTTGGCAAGATTGGCGGCGTAACTACCAAAATATTCACTATTATCGTCTCTTGCTAATTCCCAATCTTTAACAGCTGTTATTTTTCCAATTAGGTCTCCACAACCACTAGCTTGAAGTCTATAAGGAGCTTCTGAAATAAGCTTTGTATCTGCAATGACGCCGATTGGAGCATGAGCTTTCAATGAATACGGTTTATCTCTACCTCTGATAGAAACAAATGGGCTTGAAATTCCATCATGCGAAGCCGAAGTAGGGACGCTAATGAACGGAATATTCAGATTAAAAGAAATCATCTTTGCAACGTCGACTGATCTGCCACCCCCTAAACCTATGATAAAATTGGGTTGTTCTTTTTCTATGATTGATTGAGATGAATTGATATCATTCATCGATGCGTTTGGAGTCTCTATCCACTTGTGTTTCAAAGAAGAGTTCTCTAGAGCTTGGACACATTCTTTACCAACCCGTGCTCTTACAGTATTTCCAGAAATGACAATAACAATTGTTGCTTTGTCATTTAAATCTCGGATAAACGGTCCAAGTTGGTATATTACATCGTTACCAATCAATATTTTCCTTGGGAGTTCCATTAAGTGGTTTGGGTCCGATGTCAATTCGTCTTGATATACAATTGTTGTATTTCATTTTATTTCTATCGCTTTGTAAGTGAAGTCCGAAGGTTGTGAAAGAAAATGAAGGTCAAGGTTAATTCTTAATTATGTAGCGTGAGCATTTTACACGCTCAAAAGATGATTTGAGAACCTTTAATTAGCTCATACTACATTTCATATACAAACTTCTAAATGAAGAGAATATAGGTTAGTGAAATATTGATATGTATGATAGAGTACAGGATGAAAATCGAAATCAAAACATTGTTGCTTCTATTCTGAATAACATTCCGTCAGAATCTGAAATAACTAAAATAGAATACGAAGGGCCATTTATTGTACTCTACTCAAGAAAACCTACTGTACTTTTGGAAAATCAAGAGATTATTTCCAAGATGGTTAATCTAATAAAGAAAAGAATAGTCATAAGAACTGATACTTCGATTAGATCTTCTGAGGAATCCGTTAATCAAATAATTCGCTCTAGCTGTTCCAACCCAAATAACATTCCAGAGATTTGTTTTGATCCTGCTTTAGGAGAGGCTACGGTTTTTGTCAACGATTTTAGAACTTTAACAGAACTTAATCAGCTAGAAATTGGTCTGATAGAAAAAACAGGTTGGAAGTTGATGTGTAGACGAGCCCCAAAAAATTTAAGAGTCCTAAAATCTATGAATAAAATATTACACAGCTCATCTGAAGAAAGAATAGATTTCTACAAGCGAGTTGGTGAAAAAATATTTAGACAAAAGCTATCAGGTTCTGAAGAAGCAAGTATTGTTTGTTTAGGTGGCTTTTCAGAAATTGGAAGAAGCGCTATATTGATCGTTACTCATGAAAGTAAGATTCTATTAGATTTTGGAATTAAGACGTATAAAAATGAAGATACAGACTTACTTCCGCGACTAGATATTTTTGGGATTGGCATGAATGAAATTGATGCAGTAGTCATATCACATGCGCATCTTGATCACTGCGGAGCTGTTCCAATTTTGTGCAAGTATGGCTATGATGGTCCTGTGTATTGCACTGAACCGACTTTCCCAATCATGATATCAATACTTCAGGATTATGTCTCAAGGTCCAAAGAGCCATTGTACTCAACAATAGATATAGAAAATTTAATTTCTCATGTAATACCTCTAAATTATGGCGCAGTGACCGATATTTCTCCAGACGTTAGAATAACGTTTGCGAATTCAGGACACATGATTGGCTCTGCATCCACTCACCTACATATTGGAAATGGGGATTACAATATTGTATATACTGGGGATCTAAAATTTGGACGATTGAACACTGTAGATAATGCCTTCTGGAATTTCCCTAGAGCAGAAACACTGATAATAGAAAGCACAAATGGAAATAGAGATGATAAATTTGTTACTAGAGATGTAGCAGAAGAAAACTTGGCTAAAAGCATCAACTCAACTATTCAAGAAGGTGGAAGATTGTTGATTCCAGTTCCAGTTCTGGGACTTTCACAGGAAATTTGTGTAACGTTGGGAATGCTAAGGAGCGTCAACATGATAAATCCTGAAAAGATTTTTGTCGACGAAAAAATATTGGATATGTTTA
>JAICQW010000175.1 GCA_025937665.1 Nitrososphaeraceae archaeon
AATAAGGTTCTTTGTGTAGGTACAAGTGCAGTTAGGGAATCAAAAAACGGTAAATATTTTATCGATCAGGTTCTTAAGAGAACCGGATTTAAAGTAAGGGTTCTCAATGGAGAGGAGGAAGCTTATTATTCTTATCTGGGTGCGTCCATGACGACCTGCATACCAAATGGCTTGTACTTTGACCTGGGAGGAGGAAGTTTGGAATTAGTTTATACTGAAGATTTTAATATAAAGAAGGCACAGGCCCTTCCTTTAGGAGCGTTACTCCTATCGAGAACATTTGCAAATGGAAATGGTTCTTTCTCAAAAAAGGAATGCGATAATATGGACCAAAGAATTCTGGATACACTTCCAACCAAAAAAAGTTATGGAATCGGAATAGATACATTACTTGTAGGAGCTGGCGGAACATTACGGGCTCTCGGAAGATATGATCAAAAGCGTTCGGGATTTCCATTTGAAAAGATACATAATTACAGATTGTCATCAAGCACTATTGAATCTCTCCGCAAAGAACTAAGTTCATTAAGGCTCGATGAAATTGCTAGTCGAGGAACATTTGATTCCACCAGAGTTGAAACAATTGTTGCCGGCATCCATGTGATTGATGGTATTATGAAGAAATTTGACTTTGAAGAAATTGTTATAAGCGGTTATGGGATACGAGAAGGGATACTTGCTTCATTTATTCAAAACCCTAACACACTCGAAAATCATAATATTGAAAGTCTGGGAAAACAGATTGTAAGAATACTTTCTTATCATTCTCACAAACATGATATTTCAAATTTTGGGCTTGATGATATGACGCGTGATATGATCTATCATAGGCTATTGAAGGATAGGGAAGTCGAGATACTTTCATATGCGCTATATACTTTAGAAAAACTACCTGAATCCAATAAGTACTACAGTCTTTTCTATCAAGTATTAGATGAGGATTACCCTCGTCTCACATACAGAGAACAAATCATACTAGCATTGTCTATAATTTACTCAAAGAAAATCAGAATCGGTGAAGGGCTGTTCTACAAATATAATAATTTACTAAAACCACAAAATCTAAAATCCATCCAAAAGATAGCTGTATTACTCAACCTGGCGAGGATAATAATAAAGACAAGATCTCAGATAAGAATTAGATTGACAGACAATCAAAGCATGAATTTCACCATAATTCCTACACAGAAATCATTTCCGACTATTTTATTAAAACAAGTAATTGAGAAAATCAGCAAGATATTTGATATTCCCGTACAATATCATATACCAAACCGAATCAATCGACTCAAGGGTTCAACCAGAAATATTATTTCAATAAAATCTCAGACTTGATAGTTATGTCATATAATATGAATGATATTACAAAAAGCATTCCCAGACAAGGTAAGCTTATAGTTGTTGAAGGTATAGATGGATCCGGAAAATCGACCCAACTTAGATTACTAGAGAAATGGCTTGTTTCTAGGAATATGCCAGTATTTTTCACAGAGTGGAATTCATCAGAGACTGTAAAGCAGATTACTAAAAAGGGTAAGAAAAGTGGTCAATTAACCCCCATTACCTTCTCCTTGTTACACGCAACTGACTTTGCAGATCGTTACGAAAGGAATATTCTGCCACTATTGCATGCTGGCTATATTGTACTAGCTGATAGATATGTCTACACTGCGTATGCTAGAGACATAGTTAGGGGATGCAATCCGAATTGGGTTAAAAAAATATATGAATTTGCAATAAAACCCGAGATTGTATTCTATTTTAAGGTACCAATAGATATTGCAGTAGATAGAATACTCTCCGGTAGACCAAGACTAAAGTATTATGAGGCAGGTATGGATTTGAATTTGAGTAATGATCCTTATGAGAGTTACAGGATCTTCCAAAGTAGAATTATTGAACAATACGAATCCTTGTCGGTCTCCGAGAATTTCACCATCGTAGATGGCACAAGGGAGATTGAAGAGTCGCAAAGATTTTTGAGATCAATGGTTATGAAGTTATTACCACTGAAATTTACGAAAAAAAATAGGAGACTTAGAAGACAATGAATTATCAAACTATAAGATCCTTAAAAGGTAAAAAGATGAGAAAGGGAATATTTTACGGACATGCTATTCCCTATTTGGAAGATATCGAAATTAAGGGGAGATTTATTGTAATAGAAGGTCCCGATGCTTCGGGCAGAAGTACACAAATTGAATTATTATCATCAAAACTTGAAGCTGACGGTCATGCAGTTTTAAACGCCGGGTTAAGACGTTCTGAATTAATAGGTCAAGGTATATTAGAAGCAAAAAGAAATTTTGTTCTAGGAAGAAAGACCATAAGTTTATTTTATGCAGCAGATTTTGCCGATCAATTGGAGAATAAAATCATTCCTGGATTAAGAGCAGGATACATTGTTCTTTCTGATAGATACATTTATACTCTTATGGCAAGGGAAGCCGTGAGAGGTATAAGTAGCTCATGGTCTAGAAATCTCTATGGTTTTGCTTTGAGACCAGATATAGTATTTTACTTAGATGTTGATCCAAATGAATTAGTTCATAGGGTATTCAAAAAGAATTCCTACCTGGATTATTATGAATCAGGTACTGATCTTAGACTATCAGATAACATGCTAGAATCATTCGTAATGTATCAGAAATTATTAAGAAAGGAATTTAATCGAATGCAAAAACGATACAACATAATTTCAATAAATGGTAATAGATCAATAAGCGAAATAAAGGAGGATCTTCAAAAAAGGATAGATGCCTATTTGCAAAATCTACAGAATTACTAATAGTTGAGTTTATTATATCTCAATAATCCGCTATGTCCGGAAAATAAGAGTAGCACAATTTTACCAATGGTAAATGGATGAGTTTCAATCCAGTCACTAACCAAAGAATAAATAGTTTGATAAATCATAGTTTCTAATGTCAAGTAAAAAATCAAAGAATAATTCGACTGGTTCCAAAGAGTTTTCAAGACGATTAAAAGATAAGAAATCTAATGGTACAAAACTGGATTCTTCCTCAGATAAGGAATCAAAGCCAGAAATCAAATTTAAGAAAGTAAGAAAAATATCAAAGTCAATTAAAAGAATTGAATTAGAAATATCACATATACAAGCTCAAATGCAAAAGATAGAAAATGATCTTTACGCCATACTCAAATTCATAGAGACTGGGAAAAAGACATAATACAAAAAATAATATGAGTGTACAACTTGCAATTGATTAATTCTATCTTTTTTTATTAACGATTTCTAAGATGATTCAAACTATCATCGTTAAGGGATTTGCCTTCGAATCTATATCATTCGTCAAGTTCTAATTCCTTTGGACGCCATAGATTAAGCAATTCACCCTTCGTCTTAACGATTATCTGTCTCCATGATCGGATTGGCAGTCTTATGCACGCAATCGAACATGTAGGCATTGTAACGATTTCTCCTGTTAATATCTCTACAAGATGTTCTGAAATAGGATTGTGTCCAACTAACATTATTATGTCGTGCCTATCATCCTGATTTGTCAATACATTAAGATACTCTGAATGACCTGAACTGTAAAGAGTGGAATCAATCAATATTTCCTCTTCATACCTACAAGCCCTGGCAACTTTCATTGCAGTAGATTGGGCTCTTACTGCTGAAGAGCTTATTATTAGATGCGGAACTATTCCTTCCTTCAATAGCTTTCTACCCATCCGAGGAGCATCTCTTTTACCTCTATTATTTAGAGGTCTATCATGATCTGAAAATTCTGTAGATTCCGAACTTGATTTTGCGTGACGAAGTATTAGTAATAGCTTATTACTTTTATTCAAGGAAACTATGTATTAATCATGTGGAAGAAGTATAATAATTTTTTACTATAATTTCTTTGGTCAATATTCCAGCAGCTCTAATACTAATTTTAAAATTAGTGTTTCCCTTTGGATAACGTTTCTTTTATCAATATCTTTTGTATTAATGAGTAATCTTTCACATGAGCTAATTTGTTTTCTTACCATGTCTTTCAAGTCTCTATA
>JAICQW010000103.1 GCA_025937665.1 Nitrososphaeraceae archaeon
AAAAAAGTTATAATCAATTCTGCTTGGAATTGGTTTCACGTTATTTTCGGTTGGGGAATTTACCAAATCCGATGTAATAGATTTTTTATCCCTATACGATTCAAGTACAGGATCCAAAATACCTATAGTAAATTTTGAGTTGTCATCTATTAGACGAGAAATTTGATTACTCGGTTTCGGGATCATTTAACTCAGTCCTAATCTAAAAATGAAAAAAATATTCAGTTGACTAGTATGACTACTCAACTTTTATTTCTTTAGATTTTGCCTTAAGGGGTTTTTTGAACTGTATCCTAAGTTCTAGTACTCCATTTATGTAGCTGGCTTTTGTAGAATCGGCGTCCAGTTCATTGTCTACTGGTAGCTCTGTATGATATTTTTTGTTGCCTTTTTCAGCATGTATTTTTACTAACCCTTCTTCCATTGTTACCTTTACATCTTCTTTTGTTATACCCGGCATCTCTGCTGTTATTATCATAGTGTTCTCTTTTTCATTTATTGATGTATCTACAAGTGGCTGGCGAACTTCGCTCTGTTCAATCAATCCTTTTTGCGAAGGTCTTACATTTCCAAATTCTCGTATGTGAGGCTTTCCGTCAGTTCCGACAGTGATTTGATATCCATAAAAGTATGGCTGTGTATCTAAGCCTTCAGCACCAGATTCAGCTACTGTCTTGAACACCCTATTCAGCATATCTTCTGCATCTGAGAATTCTTTCTCTATTTGTTCAAAAAATCTATCTCTAAATCCCCATGGATCTCTATACAATTTTCCATATCACCTTACATTATGTAATATGTATTACAATATATATATTTTTCTATTATATATTAAATGAATATTACTTTATGACATGGTCTGATTCATGGTATGCGATTGAAAAAGTAATTGTGTGTAAAATTTCGCTAAATTGCACTACTAGAGCGCACTTGCAAAATCTTTTATAATCTCCCGCGAATTCGAAATAGAAGTTGGTTCCTGACATTTCCAGAACTATAGCAATTGTCGTTGCTTTCTTGGCAATAGCTTTTGTTTTTACATCAGGCTTAATCATAAGCATTGAGCACACTGCCCAGGCTTCATCCCTTAGAAAAGACATTGATAAAATTCTGAAAGATGTAAAGAAAAAACTCAAGGATAAAAACAATGATGAGAAAGACGATGATGAGAAAGACGATGATGAGAAAGAAGCAAAAACTAACTATGAGTATGGATTCTCAGATGAAGGTGATACTAAACGTGAAGACTTTAATTTTGTTGCAGCAGGGGACTATGGGTGTTCGAAAAACACAAAAAACACCATTAATAATATGAAAGATAAGAAACCAGAGCTAGTCTTACCTCTGGGAGATCTTTCAGTTGATAATACGGCGACTTGCTGGCTGGACCTAATAGCTCCATTTGATAATAAACTGCAAATAACATTTGGTTATCACGATGTAAAAAATGGAGAATCCAAATTAAATCAGTACAAAGAAGCTTTTGATCTGGATAAACTCTATTATTCCTTTAATTACAGACATGTGCATTTTATTGTCATGTCCACATTATCTGAGTTTGATGCTACTTCTGACCAATACAAGTTTATTGAAAAAGATTTGAAAGACGCGTCGGAAAACGAAAATATTGATTGGATAGTAGTAACTGGCTATGGACCCTTTTACACCTCGCCTTCAGCACATCCAGCCAAAAACGACATAAGGAACATCTACCATCCACTGTTTGATAGGTATGGTGTTGACTTGGTATTGCAAGGACATAATCACAACTATCAGAGAACATTTCCAATCACATTTAATGTTGGTAAGACATCAGATCCCACTGTAACAAATACATTTGTTACGGGCTATGAGGGCAATAAAGATGGTATAGTCTATGCAGTTGTCGGCACAGCAGGGGAAGGTTTCCATCCACTCGAAGGTCAACAGCCTTACATAGCCAAACAATTTGAAGGTAAGTTTGGATTTCTCGACATCGAAATTAGTAATGGTAATCCGCACACTAAATTGACTGGAACCTTTTATGATAACATAGAAGGTAGTATACAGGACAGCTTTACGATTGAAAAAGAAATTAAAAATAAGATATTGGGATAATAGGAACGATATTTATTTTAGGAATAAAGATATTAAGTCCAGTCGAAATTTCGATTGGAATATGTACCATGAATACCTGTTAGAGAGGTCCTGTTGCCGTAGGCAATATGGAGCCAATAACATAGGCAATTATCCAAATAATTACTGCCACAATCAAGGCTTTTAGCCAACTCATCATATAGATAGTTTTCAGAGCCAATAACCAGGCTATTCCTCCCAGTACTGTCGCAAGGAATCCATGTCCTAGAAGATAATAAGCAATTTCATATACTATTGTACCTATTATTGCGGTAAATATGGCTAATTTTATGCCTCTTCTTTGTCCTAAAAGAAATGTAACTAGATAAATTACAACCGTAGAAATCAACAATCCGGCAAGAAACCGAATTATAGTGTCAGTGTTTTCGAATGCCATAGGTTATTAGAGTGTATAAATTGACTTGAATAAAAGATTTGATTCTCAACTGATTTATACTTTATAGGCCCATTAAAGTGATGAGCAAATCTAAATCACGAACAGCTAATATTTTGGATATAGACACTGGAATTTCCCGTGAGAATTTGAAAAAGATTGCCAATATCTTAAATGACGATTGGCCGATGAATATGTCCTTTTGACAAAGACAAGAAATTACCATTGGAATGTAGAAGATCCAAGATTCAATGATCTCCATAAGTTCTTTGAAGAGCAGTATGAATTAATATCTGCTTCAGTTGATGAACTCGCCGAAAGAGTGCGAGCTGTACGTGGAAAGACTAGGGCTACGTTAAAAGAATTCATAAATTCTTCCGAAATAAAAGAAGATATTGGTTCATTTCCAGACGCAGATACCATGTTAGGGAACCTCTTATCTGATCACGAGACTATAATCAAGACTCTTAGAAGGAATAGCAAGGAATGTCAGATCTAGAAGACGAGGGTACGGCTAACTTCCTAACGGACAAAATAAAAGAGCATGAAAAAATGGCTTGGATGTTAAGATCATTCATAGTGTAATTTATTCACATAATAAGAATGGCTGACCGAGTTTCCTGTATGCCCATTACTCACATACACTTTTTTAGCGTGAATCCTATCAACTTTTTTTAGGACAAATTTCTAACTGAGATTGCAGTATTAATGACTAATGTTAGTTTCTTTTTCCATTTGGATATCTGATTATGTATGAAGAGTTGAATATGTTAAAATAAAAGTTGGTACCTGACCTGGTAAAAGGTCAATTAGTTTAGGGGTGCAAACGGATCCCTTAGATTTGTACTAACTATCTTTCCTTCAGAGTCCTCCTCGCTCATGATATTATTACTGCTATCCACTGTCTCTAGCTCTTTAACATTTGATTTGCCTGAATTGTCGCTTAATGTTGCAGATTTGTCCTTCCCACTTGTCTCTTCACTCACTGATATTGGTTTGTCATCTGAAGGTGGACTATCATCTTGTTTTGTTGTCACTGCCGGTTTTGCTTGTTCCTGTTTTACCTGCTCTTCTGAGAGCAGCATTGGTTTGGAATCTGCATCTGCAGGTGGACTATCATCTTGCTTTGTTGTCACTGCAGGCTTTACTTCTTGAACTTCCTGAGCTTGCTGAGATTCTTGTTCTGCTAATGGATTGACTTTAGAATTAGATGATGATGCTACTTCATCAAGTTTGAATGTAATGGATGGTTTAGCGTCCTGTGCTAGTTTTGCGTTAGTATTTTCTACTGTTGCATCATCAAGTTTGAATGTAATGGATGGTTTAGCGTCCTGTGCTTCCTGTTCTGCCATTGGTATTGCATTAGTAGCTCCCGAATCTGATACTGCTCTTATGTTTGTACCACTAAACGTATCGTCACTAATTCGCTCAATTACTTTCTTCTTTGCTGTCTTGGTTAGACTAAATTGATCCATTGTAGATCCATCAGTAGTAATGAATTTGCCTTCCAATATATTATCTGAAAAGTGCATATCAAGGATTCCGAATTTTGTATCCTGCTGATATGCCATGAAAGTAGAGGTACCTTCCAACTCATGTTTAAGTTCCCCGCCGCCGGTTCCTACTATAGCGAAAATTGCACCATTGGGATTCTTGTATTCTCCTTTACTAGTACTTGTTACTATTGGATTTAATGGAGATTCTTGGTTAAATTCCAATGGAAAGCTCCTCTGATAGTTACGCACATGAGCCTGTAGAACAATATCTACACCATAATTATCAAATAGTGGATGATATAATTCACTTAATTCTTCGTCGCTTTCACAAGATGAGTCTGAACAACCGTTAGGTGAAGTATATACTGGATTGTGCATGGTAACGATTATCCATTTAATATTGGGATCGTTTGCACTATTTCTAAGATCGTTTACTACAAAGTTATATTGCTCAGATCCTGCTCCGAACTCTTCTTCTGTTGCCATAGTCAACACATGTACATTTCTAATATCAAAGGAGTAGAACTGTTTTGAAAGTCCATAATGATTAAGATATGCATTGGCCAGTCCGTCATGTTCATTATCATGATTGCCAAAAGCTATTTTCGTAATAGAATCCACTGGCTTACTAAGATTAACCCAGCAAGATTCTGTTTCCGTACTAGAGTAATCCCCAAGTCCTAATATTAATTGAGGTTTCAAGCTATTTGCAACATTCACAGCCTTTGCAGCATCTTCAGTACAATGCCAATCCCCAGCTGCAACTATACGTGTATCTGATGTTGCCAGAGCTGTTTGTAAGAATGTTCCGGAATTAGTTACTATAGCTAGTAACAACAATGAAACCATCGACAAAGATAATTTTGCATGAATGTCTTTAATTTGCCTCAATATATTAACCTGAATAAATTTGGCATGTTATTGATTTTAAGTAGTTCTTTACTATATTATTGAGGAAATTACAAAGCTTTCCTTTCTGTACAATCTTCTAGTTTCCTTTAACTCGTCGAGATAATAGTTAAAACTTTTTAATAAATTTACGAATTTTTCTTATGATAAATTCTTACATTGTATGCCTAGTAATAATAGCTTTTAGCAGAATGAAAACACATTAAGAAAATTATTGGAGTTGCAACAGATTACTTTGAAATTACTTAACTGATTTATTCAATTATTCCAATTGAATATTAAAAACGATTTGTGCCTTAAGTTCTTTGACTATCCTTAGCGAAATTAGAATTATGCCAATCACCAATAAATATTTAGTAATAAAAAAGTGAAGTTTTCACTTAGTCTATGTTGGCTTATCTTCTTGGTTTTCCTGAACGCTTTGCATTGCCTCTCTGTCAATCTTGATAGAGTTTATCATTTTCTCTACATCCTGTATATTTTTATCATACTCGGCAGCTTCAGCTCCAAACGTAACCACATAAGCAGTGTTATTGTTAAGTACTGTAAATACCTGCATCTTCTCTAGGTTTAATCCTGGTATGCCAGTTGATGTGTATAATAGCTGATGAGCTGGTACTCCAGCAAGTGTGTCTTCACCTTGTTTCGTTATTTTAATAGTGTCGGACATATTGTTAAAGGCCTTTACTGAATTCTGCGTGTATGTCTCTAATGAAGCAATTTCTGGACGTGGACCTTGCACATTTATGATTACATTTTCCAAGTACTTGTCATTTTCACCCTGAGATGGTGATTTGAAAATAGCTACGATGCTATTATTACTCGGAGCTGCTGGGTCGGTCCTAATTTCATCTACGGTCCAATTGGGTGGATATGTTAATGTTAATCCAAATTCTGGATTTTCGTACGTCTTGAAAGCTTCATCTACTTGAGCAAAGGTTGACTGAGACAAGCCAAACGAAACCAAAGATAATTGAATCGTTAATGCCAGAAAAATGGATCCAGTTATTTTTGTATTTTTCGAACTAACGGTACGGCTATTCTCAAAAGGTTTCATAGTCGAATAAGGATTTTGCACATGTATAAAAGTTTCCACCCCATCATTATTGTAAAATAATAATTCCATTTTAAATTTATAATGATAAATTAGCAGAACTTTAAAAATTCTTTCTGAATTTATGAAAATTAACTTCTAAAAATAAAAGTAAAAGATGGGAAATTTATTCGGTGCTTTCGCTTTCGCCGCCACTGTCACCACCATCGTCGCCGCCACTGTCACCACCATCGTCGCCGCCACTGTCACCACCA
>JAICQW010000079.1 GCA_025937665.1 Nitrososphaeraceae archaeon
ATCCTTCGGATTAACTTCTAATGCTTTATCGTACCACGTAATCGCTTCGACATAACTACCTAGCTTAGCAAGTGATGATCCTTTACTGAATAAAGCTCCTACATATTTGGGATCAACTGCTAATGCTTTATCGCTCCAAACAATTGCTTCGTCATACCTCCCAAGATGAAACAATGCATTTACTTTTTCATTCAATGCTTCTAGATCCATAGGATTAGCGTATAATACATTATCATACCAACTAACCGCTTCCTCATACCTGCCAAGATGAGAAAGTGCTAATGCTTTGTTATACAAAGCGTTTATGAATTTAGGATCAATCTCTAAAGCTTTATCAAATAAGACAATTGCTTCTTCATGTCTGCCAAGATTACCAAGGGCTGTTCCTTTGTAGGTTAAGGCATTTACATCCTTAGGATCAATCTCTAAAGCTTTATCAAATAAGACAATTGCTTCTTCATATCTACCAAGATGATTAAGAGCTACTCCTTTGTTGCCCAAAGCTCCTGCGTGTTTAGGATTAATTTCTAGTGCTTTATCAAACCAACTGATTGCCTCCTCGACCCTTTCAAGTTTTGCAAGTGCTACTCCTTTACTGAACAAAGCTTCTGTCTGTTCAGGACCAATCTCTAAAGCTTTATCATAATAACTAATTGCTTCCTCATATCTACCAAGTGCAGAAAACGCCTTTCCATTATTGATCAAAGCGGTTACATCGCTGGAATCAATCTCTAAAGCTTTATCATACCAACTTATTGCTTCCTCGTATCTACCAAGAGCGAATAACGAATTGCCTTTTTCAATCGATTCAGTAACAGAACTAGTATTTGTTGACTGCGCTTCAGCACTTTCAATTTGATAAATACCGATAACACTGACTGCAAGTATTGCTGTCAACAACATCGTTACTGTTATAGGGTAAGTAACAAAAACGTCCTTGTTGAAAGGAAAAATTTTGGCAATGAATCGCCAGTTATCTTTCAAAGTTCCTAAATGTTGAATCTTGGGTTGTCGTATATAAATTAATAGTGTAATAAATCCGCCCAAGTTGCCATACTTATATATAATTCTCCCAATACGGTGAATTGAATATCAAATGACTATGGATTTGACCGCATACCGTTCCATTGGTAAACTTACAAATTGGTTGATAGGACTAACTATTGTTTCGATAGTCTTCGCTGTCATTTCTTTAACCCAATCTTTTCAACGTTTTCAGGGCGTAACCAACCAACAACCTGATAATTTATGTATTGTAGTGGGAAGTATCTATACAATAGTATCAGTTCTTTTAATAATTACTCTCCTTATCTGGTACTATAGAGCAACCAAAAATATCCAATCATTTGGTGCTAGAGAAACAACTTCCCCAAGAATGGCAATCGCATGGTGGTTTATTCCTATAGTGCATTTATGGAAACCATATATAGTTTCTCAACAAATATGGAAAGCAAGCGATCCTAAAGTAAAGTTAACAGAAGGTATAGAATGGAGAAAAGTATCCAGTTCAAATAGTATCAAAATATGGTGGGCGTTAGGTCTAGCAATTATTTTTTATATTGTTGCAATTATCTTTTTTAGCGAAATTAATATTTCACTAAACAATATCGATCCAGAAACAACCGAGTTTCCACATAGGATACAATTCATAGTACTTCTAGTAACAATACTATTTTTAGCAGTCTTCATTATTTCGACTGTTTTTTTTATGCGTATGATAAGACAGGTATCGAAATGGCAAGATTTCAAATATACTCATTTACCTGATTGAGGCAATGGCATCGAATATTGCAGACAAAATCAAATGATGTATAAGATTAACTAAATTTCAGTTTACATGGGTATAGTTCCAATAAATTAACTTCATAATTTAAATTGTGTTTTCGCATAGTAATCACGTCAGCACTTAGTATAACAAACTGAAATTAATTAGCTTACGTGGAGTATTACTGGAGGTCATTCGTTCCTATGGTGCTGGTCGTTTGTGAATCAAATTCGACATGATTCTTAGACCTAATCATGGTTGGCAAATAACATAATAAAATTATAATACTACATCCCCAATCCAATGCTGTGTTCGAGAGCAGAGTATGGTATAAGGAAGTATTAACAATAGTTATCTTTTTTATTCTGATTTACATTCTTACTGCGCTTTTCATTCCTTATCCATTTTCCAAATTAGTAGTTTTCATCTTGCATATTTCAGTACTCATTTGGAGAATACGGATAAAGGCTGTTACCGTGCAAGAGGCAACAACAATATATTTGATATGGTTCGCAGCTGGTACATCAGCTGAATCTCTAGCTAATTATCTAACAACGTCTCCATATTCACCATTGATTTCTTATCCATTGACTGTAGCGTCGTTATTTCTAATTATTCAGCTTTTATATAAAAGAGCATAAACATTAATTGATAACTAATTAAATTATCAAATTTGAATTTACCTATGATTGCTTTCATCAGTGGAATTTGAAGCGAGGATTCAATCGGGCTGGTCGTTTGTGAATCAAATTTGACACGATTTTTTGACCCATTAATTAGGCTGATAATTTATAATGCGGTAGGGGATTCGGAAGTGCATAAAGTCGGATTATGTTAACAGATAACGGCTTCTCAATTCATAATTTAAATTGTGTTTACACATAATAATTACGCCGAACTTAGGATAACAGACTAAAATGAATTAGGTAAAAAATTCCGAACAATCTTTCATTTGCTCTATTAATCAATAATATAAGTATATTAGATGAAACAATCGATCGGAGTCTGGATTTTTACTCTTTTGATAATTCTTTCTATACCTCCGATAGTATGGGCTATTCAAATTGTGAATGCTATACTTTACGAAAACGGAACATGTACTAATGAAAATCTTACGACTATATCTAATAAAACGGTAAACACCAACGGTACCGTCGACGATTTTCTTAAAAGTTTGCCAAGCGATAATACAATACTAGCAGAAATAGTGTGTCAAGACAGTTCGAATAAAACGCATTGAATTGTCAACATACATACTTATTGTTTGAAGCAAATGTGGAATTTGTGCTACCACGAAAAGGAATTATTAGATAAATGTATTTATGAACGAAGCCCTTTGCTTTCTTGAATTCTTCAAAACAAAAATTTACCTAAAAATAATGTAGCTACTGATGGGTAAAATCCGAATAGGTGATGAACAAATACGAATCGCCCATCAGTTGCTATTAAAAAAGAATGGGGCAATAAACTATAAATTCTGAATAACTTTTCTCATTAATTTACATCTACACTTTTTGCTATTTCAAAAGGCGCTCTAGTATAGCAAAAAGACCGATTTTGTGAAAAATATGTCGAAAAAATGCGATTAGGGTTATTGCCTACTTAAGGAGTGATCAAGTTCGGATTAATACTACTTAGTAGACTTGCTCATTAAACAATTCGATATTCTAAATTATTATTATATTTTGGTAATAGAAACTTAAGAGACAATTGAGTATAATGTTCAAAAGTTTATTCAATAAATGGATAATTTCTTTTTCAAAGATGACAATGATAACACCAAAGAGGGAAAATTCTTTTCAAACGTAGTTGGCTACGAGACATGAAGAGGTTAATAATAAGATCAATTGTAGGAAAGGAGCCGGTTCGCATGCTTCTAACAGGTCCACCGTCATCCTCAATGTATTGCCAATTATAATTTAAATTGTGTTTTCACATAATAATTACGCCAACTCTTAGCCAATAGATTAGTTACTTCTCATTCATTTTTGATGCTTTTGTTATAACATTGCTGATCATTTCTTTGAATGGGTTATTTGGTATTTTTGCGTTGTTGGATTGAATTTTTACTTCTATCGACTTGTCCTTATATTCCTTCCAAGAACCACCATAGATTTTATTTACCAAATTAGAGGAGTGTGGAAACAAGAAACGACAGATATCAGCAGGTTCACGTTGTCCATAAGAATCAAACGAGAACAGAAATAGATAATGAAAATCTTGTATGTTGACTTCTGGTGATTTATCTAAATGCCATTGTAAAGGCAGCATGATTATGTCCGTCCCTTGTATAGTCATAAACTCTCGGACTGATTTTGCAATATCTTTACCTTTTGTCTTTTTTATTTTTAGATAAAAATATTCACCCAATGGTTGATCCATCTGAGGATATTTCTTGAACATATCGTATTTCACCAACTCGCCATAATTCAGAACAGGTATGTCCTTCAATTTCATCCATTGAGGGACACTATTAATCAATGCCACAATTCCGCCAAAGAAGCCAAATATTGGGGATATGGAAGCCATTGTATCTTTCAGACTTGTGCCTCCTGCGATTAAGGTCTGTAAATTTGGAATAAGCAAAAAAAATTATAAATATTGAAGATACTACAACTAACCCAATTCCAATCAAGACCCACGCAAATACAGGAATCCTGGAAACTAAGTTCAAAACGTACTTGTATTTACTCGCAATTTAATATACAATTCTCTCGTACGAATAGGATAAGCATCAATCAATTTTGCTACAGATTATAGTTTAATAGAAATCTATGAAGTGTAAGAGCAACAAGTCATAAATTAATGTTTTGAGATATGTATTCACCATAATCTAATACTTCGTCTAAACACAAGACTTAATTTCTTTTATGATCATAAGTCTACCCTTGGCCGGCATTTTTGCAATTGCTAACTGTACCACAGACAAGGAGGTTTTAATGTCATATTTCATTAGTTCCTTACAGATGCTACAACACAGAGGAAAAGCATATTGGAAGATGATCATTGACAATTTAGTCTCAAGCGGTATCGGTCCATTCCCCGCTGAAAGATCGATTTTGAAGATCGTTAAAAACAATAGTAACCTTCAATTTAGACTAGGATTAGGCTATTTATCCAAAAGAACCCCTAGATTCAAGAGTATGAATAAGATTACTGTGATTCTTGATGGTTTCTTTGTAGACATTGAAAAATTGCACTTACATCCACTCGTAGGAGATGCAGCAAGTGCTGATTCATTATTTAAGATTTACAACATTTTCAAAAGACTACTAATAGATAAGGAAAATCCAGAAAAAGCCTGCGAGTTTTTGGACAGACATTTAAGGGGAAATCTTACTATGATGAGCAATGAAAAGATCTATTCTTATAGAGACTCTACTGGTTTCAAACCGCTAGTAAGCGGTACTGACAGGAACAACTCAATTTCAATTATAGCTTCAGAAAATTCCCTGCGTATTCCATTTCCCAATATGAATTTTCATGATGTAAAACCTGGACAGTTAATTAAGATGGATTCTGAAGCTGGTCAAGAAAAGCTACTATCACTTCCTACCACAAGGACGATGATAGATCCATTTGAATTCATACGAGAATCACATGTTACTGCAACTATCGACGGAAAGGGGATATATGAAGTTAGAAAAAAAATAGGAAAAGTGCAAGCTGATTTTCTCTCATCACATTCTGACATTGATATTGAAGCAGCGTACGCAGAACCAGATTATCCAAGACCTATGACGCTTGGTTTTAGTGCGGAATTCCGACATCATATTCCAAAATTTGACTTGGGTGAGGCTATAATTAATGACAGATATGATGATTCTGATCGTATGATAGATTTTTCTGAGAATATAAGTAAGAATAAAATGATAACTTCTGGGAAATCTTTGAAATACATTCTTAGACATAAGATTAACCAGAAAAGGATTGGTCTGATTCAAGGAACAATTCAAACTGGAATAACTGCCAAAGAAACTATTTATTATTTGAGAAAAGCAGGTGTTAAATCGATCTCTATTATTGTAAGCTATGTTCCTACAGTAGATGGACGACAAGTTGGATTATATACCCACAATAGAGAGCTAATTGCCCATAAATATATTGGACAAGTGCCCTCTCTTGAGGTACTAAATACCAGAATCTCTAAAGAATTGGGTGCTGATAAAGTATTTTATAATTCCCCATCTGTTCTTTCTAAGGGTATCGGGATTTCAGAATATAATTTATGGTTTCCAGAATGGGTACGATTCTTGGAATATGACAAGTAATGATAAAAAGTGATAGGAAATAACGTTTAAACGTGATTCTGACCTAAACCATTGGAAGGATGATCCAGTAAAGAGAATTACAATATTTAAAAACTATGTGGTCGATGGAAGGGATGTCAACAACTTTGAAATAAGACAATATACCCACCAATGTTCCTATCAAAAATATCATACAGTTTATACTATTTATCTCGAAACAAGTGATAGCAAGATTGAGACAAAGTACAACCAAGGAACTCAAATGAAGGAAAACAATATTGAAAGTATAGCTCAATGTATCACTAATTTGATTGGGGTTAATTCAACAATTAACCGATTGCTCATAGAGCTTGATAAGTCCTAGTGGACAAAATTTAGCGAAAATTCGCTTTAACAAGGATCAATTGTCGCTCTCGCAAATGAATGGATTATTTAAAAGTAATCACTTGAGATTTGCTCTAACATATACTTTATGAAATTGGATTACTTGAAAGTAAAATTTTAATAATTTCCCGAAAAGATGAAATAATTCAGAATTATATGATAGAAAAGTTAATAATTTGAAACTTTATTTTTGAAGAAGATTCTTGCTCATTTAGTACTTTAATTGTACAAATTGAGCTAACGTGTAAAAAAAAATTGACCAGAATAACTATTTGACTTTTTACGTCTCAAGCTAACAAGAGGATGTGCTGCTTTGCAAAATCAACCCATATACCTTAAGGCTATTACCCTAAAGGACATTAGCGATGTTGATTCCATCAAGGATGACGCTAAAAAGCACATGATCTTAATAGTACGAATCACACCAATGGCTCAGAAGGATATTGAAACATTAAGAAAGGCAATAGATGATTTATATAATTTTGTTAAATCAGCTGGGGGAGATATTGCAAGATTGGGAGAAGAACGGGTAGTGATTACACCGCCGGCTGTAAAGATTTGGAAAGGAATACATGATCTAAAGTAAGCTTCCCATTAGTTCACAATACCTTGATGGATTCTTGAACTAGCGGGTGAAAACTCTGGATCTTAAAAATCCTGTTTAAGGAATTGGACAAGTTTTGACATTTTTTTCCTTCTCCATGATTGGTTATGACTTTTTTAAGCTTTGGTTTCAGTCGGTTTACGTAAGCTAATAACTGATTGTAATCACTGTGGATACTAAAGCCTGGTATCACATCAACATCACACTTAATATCGACATTATTACCTTCAAGATTAATATTGCGCAGTCCTTCCTGAAGCAACTTTCCAGTTGAAGATTGAAATTGCTCGGACAGTAGTATTACCTTACTTAAAGGATCATTGGCTATCTGACTCAAGTATTTCACTGAGGGGCCATCTGTAAGCATCGAAGATGGACACAATATTATCGATTTCTCCCATTTAACAGATGGCTCTAATCTAACTAGATTGTTAATAAACAGAGGATCTTCGATTTGCTCATTTATCCTCTGTTTGAGTGGTTTTGATAAATAGTCTGAATACATTTCATAAAAATTAAACATGTCCAGTATCTTTTCGTCGACAAAAATCTTTTCAGGATTTATCATGTTGACGCTCCTTAACATTCCCAACGTTACACAAATTTCCTGTGAAAGTCCTAGAACTGGAACTGGGATCAACACTCTTCCACCTTGTTGAATAGTCGAGTTGATGCTTTTAGCTAAGTTCTCTTCCGCTAGATCTCTAGTAACAAATTTATCATCTCGATTTCCATTTGTGCTTTCTATTATCAGTGTTTCTGCTCTAGGGAAATTCCAGAAGGCGTTATCTACAGTGTTCAATCGTCCAAATTTTAGATCACCGGTATATACAATATTGTAATCCCCATTTCCAATATGTAGGTGAGTGGATGCAGAGCCAATCATGTGTCCTGAATTCGCAAACGTTATTCTAACGTCTGGAGAAATATCGGTCACTGCACCATAATTTAGAGGTATTACATGAGAAATTAAATTTTCTATATCTATTGTTGAGTACAATGGCTCTTTGGACCTTGAGACATAATCCTGAAGTATTGATA
>JAICQW010000219.1 GCA_025937665.1 Nitrososphaeraceae archaeon
AGGGAATTCTGGAGTAGAATCGTCTGTAATGTTTTTAGATACAGGGAATTCTGGAGTAGAATCGTCTGTAATGTTTTTAGATACAGGGAATTCTAGTGATTTCAGCTGATTTGTTTCATTCTGCGAAAGCATTGAAATTGCATTACCACCAATTTCTTCGCTAGGTGTCTGTCCTATGATAACGCTGAATGAAGTCTCCGCCGTATTTCCTGATTTATCTGTAGCAGTACAGTTTACCTGATTGAGACCTAAAGGAAATAGACTTCCTGAAGGAGGATCACATGATGTAACTGCATTTCCATCAACGGTGTCTGAGGCATTTGCATCATATGTAATCTTAGTGCCCTGACCATTATCAGCCTGTTTGAGAATACTATTCGGAACTTTGAAAGTAGGAGCCGTTGTATCCTTTACCGTTACATTAAACATTGCATAACCAACAAGATTAGTGAGGGGATCTTTTGCTGCACATAATACTATAGTGCTGCCCATGGGAAATGCACTTCCACTGGAAGGATTACAATACACAGAAATATTATCAGAAGAAGGACTAGTTGCATTTACCTGAAAATTTACCTGGGTCCAAGAAGGACTAGTTGCTCTAGCGCTAATAAATGGAGGTGCTTCAACTGAAGGCGGCTGTGAAGATGAGACCTGAGCGTTCTGACCGAAACCAGCTTGAATAAGTATTATATAATACGATAAGAAAAAAACAGTCACGAAACATCCAACGAATTTTCCTCTTATCATGAACGGTTGCAAATTCATTGAACTAAATTTGCTTTTATATCTTTTTTCTTCCTCCATCTCTAGAAATTAAAGATATTATACACATTTTTTGATATATTCTAATAATTATAACGAATATACTAAAAATCTCTTAGTTTTTTTCACACTAGAATTCATATTCTAAAAATCTTGATAATTTTGGTACGAAACTCTGCCACTATTTTATCGTGCTGTAAGCTTCAGAAACTTGGTTTTTGGCTTCTTCTAATTCTGATGGATTCTTGACCCTACAAGTTACTAAAGGATCAGCTCTGCCCCTTCTAATAGATACTATAAGACAATCTTCCTTTGGTTGTACATCGGCAAAAACTCTAAAATTTAAAGATTTAGCGTAGGATATCCTGTGCGGTCTTGGTTCTTCAATAACGTTGTCTCCAAGTGATTTCATAAATGCACGTAGATCAAGCAATAATCCTCTTGTTTTTTCCTGTAAGCCTGCTAAATGACTTTCAAATGTGATACTTGATTTTTCAGAAAAAAAACCGAAATTACTCATATCTCAAATGTTTATTCTGAGGTATTTTAACTATCATTTTCCAAAGTCATTTCAAAATATGAAAGAATGTATTATTGTCCCTGGAAGTAATGTCCAATACTTGCTATAAAAATTGAAATAGAGTATTATTAACTATTATTCTAGTAATTGATGCACGATCTAAGATTTTCAAAATCGTCTGTAATTTACCTTCTTCTCGTTTTTACTCCGATTGCAGTCTTTCTGGAATTTTTGCATGTCGGATATGTTATTTTGTTTGTAGTAGCTGCAATAGCGTTGATCCCTCTTGCAAAGTTAATAGGCGATGCCACTGAACATCTAGCTACGCATTATGGTTCAACACTAGGTTCTCTTATCAATGTTACCTTTGGTAACGCTGCTGAAATAATAATAGCAATAGTTGCTATCAATGCAGGATTGCTTGAACTTGTAAAAGCTTCAATTACAGGTTCTATTTTGGGTAACATAATGCTTATTTTTGGATTAAGTATGATTGCAGGAGGCTTCCGACATAAGGAACAACTATTTAACAAAGAAAATGCAGGATTGCAGGTGTCGTTAATTTTCCTGGCACTGATAGGATTAGCAATTCCTACAATACTGTCAAGTACTATGATCGAGGGAACGGATGTTGAAAATCAATCAAAAATACAAATACTTAGCGATTCTGTAGCGATCTTGCTTCTATTTGTGTATGTTGTAGGAATCATCTTTACTTTTTTCACGCACAAACATCTTTTTGTTCTACCTCATAGCAATTCAGGTGATGAACATAATGAGCGTGATCATAAACATTGGAGTAAGAAGAAATCATTTCTTATGCTTGGAGTAAGTATGGTTGGAGTAATAGTAGTGAGTGAGATACTTGTAGGTTCCGTCGAGGAAACAGGCAGAGTATTAGGTTTTGGCGAAATGTTTGTAGGAGCCATTATTGTAGGTATCGTTGGTAACGCTGCAGAACATAGTAGTGCTATCGTTCTTGCAAGAAAGGGGAAAATGGATCTGTCCATAGGAATAGCCGCTGGTTCTGGTACACAGATAGCACTCTTCGTTGTTCCTATCCTAGTATTAGTAGGGATAGCACTTGGTCAACCATTTACCTTAGAGTTTACACTATACGAATTAGTTACTCTTTTTCTTGCAGCCATCATTATGAATCTAATAGCCTTTGATGGAAAGAGTAACTGGTTTGAGGGAATAATGCTGACTTCAGTCTACATAATAATTGCAATTGGGTTTTTCTTCATAGGCTAACAGTCATTCTTGTAAGTATTCGATTGATTTGACATAAAATAAAATGATGCCAAAACTTATTTTGCAGTTTTGTAATATAAATGAGGAATAGATGATTTTATTTTTTGCAAGTCCAATCGGATTAGGGCATGCTACTAGAGATATTGCCATTTGTGAGGAATTGAAATCATTAACTAAAGAGAAGATATCAATAATCACTGGTAGTCCAGCCTATAATATTTTCCTTAACTATGGATATTCCGTTGAGAATGTGTATAATCCTGAAAGCTTTGACATTGATAGATTGATGCAATTACGCTCACCTTTGAAATGGCTTTTTAAATATTACATGTATTATAGAAGATGCAAACAAATTGCTACTGCTTTTGTGAATAAGAATAGAGATGAGTTAATAGTTAGTGATGAGGACTTCGCATCAATCGCCGTAGGAGAAAAAAAGAACCGTAAGCGAG
>JAICQW010000318.1 GCA_025937665.1 Nitrososphaeraceae archaeon
GTATAGATGTTAACTACCAGGCGCTGAAGATGTCGCGCACAATCAATAGTAAATACGCTTATGACAAAGAAGTGCTGAGGGAACCCTCAGCTAAAACAGGGGTTACTAATAAACAGTATATTACCAACCATAATGGCGTTATGTTGTCAAGAGTAAATGCCACGGCAACATGTCTTCCAATTGGAGATTCTAGTACAGATAGAATTATCGCCCTGGAGTCAGCCCAACATTTTAAATCTTTTATAGAGTTTATTCGAGAGTCACACCGAGTATTAAAGAAGACTGGATTGATAGTTCTTGCTATTCCAGTCATAACAAGTCCAAAACCTAATGGAATGTCCAGAATTAAGGTACTAAATTCATTAAGAAATCTCAGAGTACTCGGAATTTTATCATTGACATGGGCCTCAGAGCACTATGAATTAGAACGAATAAAGTCAGTTATCTCACAAGAGAATTTTGTAATAAAAGATATCCTTAGTATAGGAAAATCCGTATATATCCCATTGACAGATTTTTATATTCAAGACCGAAAAGAGTTCAGGAGAATTGTTTTGGGCAAAGAAAGCTCATTTTTGAAAAAGATTACTTTAGATATTGTCGAAAGAATAGTTTATCGATCAGCGCTCAAAATGAAACAACTATCTCTATCAGGGAATATAGATTATGTTCTCATAAAGGCAACTAAACATTAGTTCCTGCAACTATCGCTATAAAGTTGAATGCTATATCAACATGTTAATTTGAAACATTGGTTATCTAATTAATGTTATACAATTCCAGTAACGTCTCGTGTAAGATAAACGAAGATTACATTTTTGAAGAATGGGAGATTACATGAGTAAATATTGAAATGTATATAAATTAAAATAAATGGACCTTCAACTCTTTTAAGGTATGTTAACTCTAATGAATGTATGCCTAGAATATCGTATTTGGATTTTTCCGCGGATGACCCAGAGCGTGCAGCAAGCTTTTACAATAAGGTTTTTGGTTGGCAGATCAACAAATGGGACGGACCACTAGAATATTGGGAGATAAAAACGGGAGAACCAAATGAACTCGGTATTGATGGAGGTTTGTCTAAGCGCGACAGGATTGGGCAGTGGACTACACCATTCTTAAATGTTTCATCGATTGATGAATATACTCCCAAAATAGAGACTAGTGGTGGAAAAATTATTGAATCTAAAACGGCGATACCTGGAATTGGTTACACGTTGCTCTTCAAAGATACTGAATGTAATTTAATAGGATTGTTCGAAGAAAATAAGGACGCAAAATAGAGCCTTAATGCCCAATAACATCAGGATTGTTAGTATCGTAGACGATGAGCTTGATATCACCCAGTTGTATCAAGACGCCATATATGGTCACATTAATGGAATCTCAGTTGTTTGTTTTAATAATCCCGTAACCGCTCTAGAGCATTTTATTGAAAATAAAAAGGAGTATGCTCTTGTTATTTCTGACTTAAGAATGCCAAATTTGAATGGGTTAGATTTACTAAGCAAGATCAAAATTATCAATCCAAATGTCAGAACGATACTAGTTAGCGCCTTCAATGTTAAAGAAGACAAAGTTTTTCAAAAGTATATGAAAGATGGAAC
>JAICQW010000232.1 GCA_025937665.1 Nitrososphaeraceae archaeon
CTTTCCTACCATGAGATTAAAATTGGTGGGATTTACCAGATCTTTTATCAATACTGAATCTGAGCCTCCAAGTTGATTATACCTAGTATAAGGTATTCATCCTATATTATCTATTCCAGTTGAAAATTCGTGATTTACTTGCATGTTTTTAAGTAATGTCGTTTTAGTTAATGATTGTAGTATTTTGATAGTTATTTGTTTAGATCTCCATCCATCTCACATCATATCATCAAATTCTACACAATTACTGACATGGAAAAAATAAACAAAAGTAAGTTAAAAATAATGATTATTGAGGATGAAGAAGACATTTTGATCCTCTATAAAGATTTTCTCTCAGGAAAAGGACATGACGTCACAACAATGTATCTTAATGGTGATGTAATTAATGAAGAGGTTGATAAGGAAAGGTCTGATCTATATTTGATTGACTATAGATTGCCAGGCAACAAAAACGGAATTGATATAGCGACTCAAATTTTAGACAAGTTTCCTTTAGCACCGATTTTATTCATTACTGCCCATGAAAATTTACATAAGGAAATTTCAAAAAACCCAATTTTTGATGGAAAGAATATAGAGGTTCTATTGAAACCTGTGAAACTGGACAAAATTGATAGTTCTATAGTTGCCCTGATAAATAAGAATCAGGTCTCATAATCACGGATGACAAGAGTTTATTTACATCGATATAGCTATTCTAATAAGGAATATTGATATTCTTTAGATAAAATCTATAATATGCGCTAATTATTTTTGATATGCCTTATACAACCAATTTATTTTGAGGCAACGTTGTAATGCCATCAAGAAATTAACTCAATCAGATGCGAAGTGCAATAGCTTATTTTACCTTAAAAGTAACTTTAATTGGTAAACTTGAAATTCATCCCTTATTCTTTGACATAAAGCATCAATAGTAACGGGTTTTTCAATTGATGAGTCTATAATTCCTTGGGCTGAGTATGTTCTATACAATTCATCAAATTCGAAATTGAATGCGCTCATAAGAATGGTTCTTACGTTGGGGCTTGAACTTTTGATCCTCTTTAGTAGTTCTAAACCATTAATACTTGGCATTCTTAAATCAGAAATAACAAGTGCATAATCCTGCTTGTTATGTTCAAAATGCTCTAATGCAATTATGGGATCGTTAAAAGTGAGAACTGATATACCATCGATGCTATCACATATAGCATCTCGAAGGAGTTCTGTGATATCAAGCTCATCGTCTACAATGCTAACAATCAGGTTGTTAGTTGATATCTGTAGTGCACCCCCACCAATTCCTATTTATAGGCATCTTTGGAGAACTGTATGAGGGATGTTTTTTTATAAACTTTTTTAGTGTGACCTTATTTTGATTCTAAATTGTGCATAGCATTTGAATCATGATACACGATACCATCTCTATCGGCAAATTCATGTCGAACATACGGGCTATTCATCAAAATTAACGCAGTAAACCAATATTTAAATAGAAATTTGTTGAAATTGGGTGGTCATCTATTTTCTGATAGTAGATGACCACTTCCTATTGGCTGGTTCCCTGTTATTATGACATTAGGCGCCAGCCAATTAATTATGATTCTTGAGAGCTGTAACTGTTTTTTTTTATTTTGTTTATTTTCCCGATTTGTTTTTTGATGTCCATATTTAGGTTTGGGACCTGGGTTATGCTATATAATAATAATCTTTAATGCCTATTACGCTCGTTTGATGTCTAGCATTATTAATTGACAAATAATTTTCAGAAATTTTATCCTTTCAAAGGTAACGTAACTACAAATGTTGCTCCCTCTGAATTGGGATTGTTATAAGCCTCAATTTTACCATGATGTGCCTCAACAATGTTCTTTGAAATATACAAGCCCAATCCCAGACCTTTCTCAGACTTTGTCTTAAACTTGGAAAATAAATGTGGAATTATATCTGGATCTATACCAGGACCACTATCTTTAATCGTAACAACGGCTTCGTTTGTTTTTTCTTTCTCCTTTACACTTATCTTTATAGTGCCTTCGTTAGTGAATTTTATCGCATTATTAAGCAAGTTTGCAAAGACCTGAAATATTTTTTCTTTGTCAGCAATAATATGGATTCTGCCAGAAGATCTAAAATCTATTCTTACCTTGTCGGCCTTACGTAGTTCAATCTGTTGACTAACGTCTTTAATTACATTTTCAATCTTTACATTCAAATCAAAAATTATCTTGTTGAGTTTCATGGTTTGGGATTCTATTCTGGCGATGCTGAGCATGTTAGTTACTAGAGAATACAGTCTCTCAGCGTTTCTTGATATAGCTTCCTCATATTGTTTGTTCCTTTCGGGGAGATCCTTGAGCATTTCAGAGTAGCCAATAATTGACTGAGAAGGAGTCCTTAATTCGTGAGCAGCAAGGTTGATGAATTCTTTTTCCATTGCATCATGTTCTTCAAGTTTTTGATAGGAGTATATGAGATTTCTATTTGCCTCTCTTAACGATTCATACAAGTCAGCCTGTCTCCAAATAGTATCAAAAATAAAATTATAAGATTCCGTACGTGATTTGCTGGTATGAAATGTGGCATATCCTACTGCTTCTAAGAAGTTATCTTTATTATCATCTTTCACATCTATAATGAAAACAGATTTTTTGTCTACAATCAAAAATGTAGTTTTTATCTTATGGGTATGGGTAGTGACAGGGGCAATTGATTTCATTTTGAATTTAAAATTCCTAGATACCGACTCAATGTGAAGAAAATCCTCTTGAATTTTATCAGCGTCGTAAGTAGGAATCACTAAATTGACA
>JAICQW010000106.1 GCA_025937665.1 Nitrososphaeraceae archaeon
CAGAAATAGGAAAATGCGGCGTATTTCAGAAAATTAAAAGCTGAGTAAATAAAAGGCCGACAAAAATAATAATGATTAAATTGGCTACTGTAAATTTTGGAAGATATGCCACCGATTTACTATACTCCACAGGATGCTAATAGAGTATTACCTGAAGTAAAAAAACTATTTTCTAGCATTACTGTTCAGAAAAATAGGGTAATCAAACTTCAGGAAGAATTACAGCGGATGGTTAATGATGGAACGAAATTCACTCCTTTCATAACTAAAAAACAGGAGCTAAATAGAGCCGTCTTCAAATTATATGAAACCATAGCAGAATTGGAAAATAAAGGAGTAATGATAAAGAGTGTTGATGAAGGTCTCTTGGATTTTCCATCGTTGAGATTTGATGAAGAAGTTTGGCTTTGTTGGAAAGAGGGTGAGAATGAGATAAAATTCTGGCATAGAAAAGACGAGGGTTTTATGGGAAGAAAACCATTGTCAACAACTAATATAATTGATCGTTAGCAAAAGTAATTAATAAGTCACCAAATTGATAAGTTACCAATCAGGTATACTGTTGGTATTTTTAGTGATATCTTATGAAATCGGTTTAGGTTTTAGACAGATGGGCCATTAATATTTATTAGAATTATGGGGCCGTCTCATAAGATTTAAATCATGTTTTGAGATAATCTTATCATTCAACCTTTTTAAAAATTGATGCTTTGGTATTAAATTTTGTCGGTATACGTTTCCCTTCGGAGTATCATAGGTATTAATTGCTGGAGGAAAGTTTCTGAGTACTCCCCGAAATCAATTTTCCTCTTATTTTAAAGTATAAATTTCATTGACATCACTTACGCTTAATCCCGGTGCAGGTCCTCCACCAATGATAAATATTCTGTTATCTACAGAAACTGCTGCCAAACCGTGGCGAGGTGTAGGCAATGATTCTAGGGATGTCCATTTACCATTTTCAGTATCATATTTTTCATTATTGCCAAATGTTTTACTGGGATCCTCCCCACCAAATACAAAGAAACTATTATTTATTGCTGCAACCGCTATTCCGCTTCTTTTTGACGGCATAGGTTCAATAGATATCCATTTTTCTGTTTCCGTGTCATACATTTCATTAACATCAAGATTTACGATTGAAAACCCGGCTGTTCTTCCACCCATTACATATATTTTGTTATCAACCATCGTAGATGCAGTATGATGCCTACCGGTAGGCATGGCTGTTTTAGAAGACCAGGTATTCGAACTTGGATCGTATGCTTCATTAATATTCAAATTTCCGGCTTCATCTTGTCCACCGATTGCATATAAGGTACCATTGACAAATGCAGCGCTTAATGCGCCTCTTGGAGTGGGCATAGGCTTGCCCTCCTTCCACTGATTGTTTATGGGATCGTAAATGAATAATTGATTGGACGTAATCCATTCTCTCGAAATATATCCGCCTATGACGTATATTTTTCCCTCATAACTGGTGGCAGCAGTATGATGCAAGGGTTCCGGAAGAGGAGCAACAGATTTCCAAGAATTGTTCTTGATATTATAAACTTCAACAACATCCAACACGTCTCCTGATCCATCAAATCCTCCAATTACATAAATGTTATCTCCTATGTTAGTAGCGCTAATTTCAGATCGTGCTGTAGGCATAATTTCTCCCTCATACCAGGATTGAGCTAGGGTTGGTGATACCAAAATTGAAATGAAAAGAATTATTGAAAGTGGTAAGAGTAGTATTCCAATAGGCAATGGCTTCATTCCCTATAAATGATGTTTTCTGATTAATAAAATTAATTCTAGATCCTCAAAGTTAATGTTCGATTAACCTGGCATATTATTAAGCTAGAACTGTAATTAATAATTGATGAGCTTTCAAAATATTCTTTATGGAAGTTAGCGATAATGCTCATTGTTGCAGGAATAGTTATAATATTAGTGTTAATAGGTTCGTCTGCAAAAAATTTGTTTAGTGCATCTATAAAAGATATGGATTGTATTGTGGAACCATCAGATGGTATACCCAGGTAATTTCAAATTGCAATTATGCAGTTGGAGATAACTTATCGGTAACCTATAAGTCAAAGCAACCTGTGATTGAAAAATATGAGTTAAGGAATTCATCGAACGGCCAATAAGGATAATAATTGCAATTTAGTTGCAAATGAAACGTATAATTTTGGGATTATACATACGTAATCCTGAAATATGATAGTGATTAGCATATTCTGTGTGGTTATGAGCTTTAATAATTTCCAGGAAGAGGTTAAACAGAGTCATGGATGACGACAAGAGTAATAGAGTTACATCTATAATGACTCCTGCTCCACTCGAAACCGCAAAGCGTTCTGATAATATTGATACTATAATAAGGACTATGACAGTAAAAAATAAGAGTTCAGTAGTTATTTTGGATGAGTTCAAACATCCGGAAGGTATTATCACCGAGAGAGACATTGTAAGAAGGTTACTTTTTGAGTCTAAGGATGCAAAACTTACCGCTGCCTCAGAAATAATGTCTTCTCCTTTGATTTCGCTTAATGATGACGCCTATATTTACGATGCGGCATTGGTCATGTCCAAGTACTCAATTCGGCGACTCCCTATAATAAGAGAAAATGTCTTGTTAGGAATAGTAACTGCAACGGACTTAGCACGTAGACTGTACGAAGAAAACAGTAATGATCCTCGTTTGCATGTGATTTCACGAACTAGCTCAGTTAGGGACAAGAAGTTTCTTATATGGAATTTCATGAAGGAACTATTCGATATGTATGACCAAGCGCGCCAAAGTGGTTCTCCCCTAGAATTTAAGATAAGGGATTTTAAATCAACGAAGATGCCAATCTTACTTCTCGGCGAAAGGAACGTGTTTGATACGTTAAAGGAGTACGAAAAAGCCCGGGGATATATTAGTATACAGAATGATACTGTTGCACCAACATCAAAAGGCCTGCTTAAGGCTAATGAAACTCCAAAGGATTGGGATTGAATGATAATATTTCAAGGCAGTAGAAATGAAAACTTAAGTACGTAATTTGTGTTAGAACCTGTATGTATAGTATTTCATGTCGAGATGTAGGAAGGGATTGTGATTGTGTTGTACAAGGCGAAACAGAAGAAGAGATTATGAAGAATGCAGCAGAACATGCAGTCAAAGACCATGGTTACAAGGAAGAAGATATAATGAATCCTGAAATGAAGGAGAAAATTAAATCACACATACGTAAATCTTAGTCAGCCTAGTCATTTATTTCGTTAGACTTTCATATTTCATTCTTAGACCAATCTACTAGCCGCTTACTAAATATTCATACACATGATATAGACTTTCAGGATCGGACTGAGAAAGGTACTTCCATTTAAGTGGGTCTAAACTAATCTGTACGAACTTACTCTTATCAAATAAATTACCCCTATCAGATGATGAAATGACAATATCATAAACATGTTCCCCAATCAACACTTGATTAGGTCTGGCAACAGATGCAATTTTGGAAGATAGACTTATGCCAGCGCCAATTATATCGATGTGTGCCTTTTCAACGTTCTTTCCATATAGCACTACAGACGCAGGTCCGTATGCCAGTCCAGTTCTCACTGTGATTTCGGGTAATCTGTTTACCTTAAATATTGGATTGATGGCATTTTTTATAATTGCTAAGACTGCTTTTGAGCAATTCAGTGCATTCTTACATGCAGTAATCTTGTCAGAGTCGGCGGGAAAAATTACAATAACCGCATCTCCCTCATATTTGAAAACATAGCCACCATAGCCGGAAACTGCGATACTTACTTCTTGGGCAAAAGTTTGCACAACTAACGCAAATTTATACTCTGGTAACGAGAGGCTCATTTGTGTTGAACTATTAATATCTATGATCATAATAACCAGATTAGTCTTGGAGTTCAAATGTCTCCGAAGAAATTTTTTTGATTCTTCAGTAGACATGTTAAGCTGAATGCCATCCTTTACTGTTTTGGTTACTCGGGCACGAATCTGTTCTAATAATGCAGATTCAGGAATATCCATACGAGTTCTATTTGTTACTCATTAAATTACCTTTATTATAGTGTATTACTCATGAGGTTACTTTATTGCCTTCTATATCATTCACATAGTTGACGTTGACGACCTGTTACAGTAATTATAAGTGACTTCCGTTGGTAGTGTTATGTTAAATATTAGCGAATCACAAATAACTAATTATGAAAACCTTTACTTCGCTATTTGACTAATGTTATCCTGATACGAATATCTTAAAAGGTAAGGGGGTGTTAATTATAGCAATGACTACGACTGTAAGTGACCTGATGAGGAAAAATGTATTTACAATAAGAGATATAGCCTCTATTCAAAACTCTGCGAAGGAAATGAACAATAGAAAAGTAAGTTCACTATTAGTTGTAGATAGAAACGGTAAAGCCAAAGGTTTAATCACTGAACGTGACCTGGTTAGAAAGGTATGTATTAAGAATGTTCGTACTAGCGAGGTAAAAAATAACCAAGTAATGTCATCACCGTTAATTACGATCAATTCAACATCGTCGCCATCGGTTGCGGCTGATTTGATGTTAAAACACAATGTTAGACATTTACTTGTTGTTGACGAAAACTCTGAAGATAATGGGAAGCCAATTGGTATTATTACTCCTCTTGATTTCACGAAGTATGAAGAATATTTACGTGATGACGAGAATAAAGAAAGTATTGAGATGATTTTAGAATATTATATTTGAATGCGTCGACGGATGGGTTAGACTAAATAGTTCTCAGATAAACCAGGCAAAATATTATCCCCACTCTTCCTCTTGGTATTATAGGCGTACTCTATCTTATAATCATGATTGGACATGATGAATGATGTAAGACTTTGCTCGATACACTACCTAGGACTAATTCTTTGAACTTTCCCATTCCTCTAGTGCCCATTACTATAAGATCATGTTTCTCCTTTTCACAATAATCCAAAATAGCTGAGCTAGGATTTCCCTGAAGCATTTTTGTATCTATGGTTAATCCTTTTTTGGTAGCAATTTCTGAACATTTCGAAAGTATGAGTTGGTTTTCCTTTTTATAAGCCTCCAGGAGCTCTCTAAGCAATTTTTCAGACTCAATATGTAAAACGGGGACGTTGTCCATAACATGAATTGCTGCAACTTTTGAACCTAATTTTTCTGAAAGGAATAGTGCTGCGTCTAATGCTCTATGGGAATTATCGGAACCATCAACAGGTACCAGTATTCTTGAAAACATTGAATTTCAATAAATCATTAGTGCTTATTATACTATAACATATGGTTATCTTAGCATAATCAAAGGTGTCATCAATTAAAATACTAAATACCTGTGAGCCTATAGTAATTCGCTCAGCAATTGCGTGGGAAAAAGAAGAATAACTCAATTCCAAACTTCAACTTATCACCATTTAACAAGTTACGTTTAGGATCCATATCACAACTTCTCAGGGCGTTGGGTCCTGGTGTAATAACCGGAGCAGCAGATGATGATCCATCAGGTATTGCGACCTACTCTCAAGCAGGTGCAAAATATGGTCTTGGCATGTTATGGATGACTCTCTTTCTATTACCTACCATGATTGTTATACAAGAAATGTGCGCTAGGATTGGTCTCCTAAGCGGGAATGGTTTGGCGGCGCTGATAAAGAAAAAATACAATACAAGAATTGTATATCCTATATCAGGTCTTCTATTAATTGCCAACACAATTAATATTGGAGCAGATTTGGGAGCTATGTCTGCGTCAGTCCGAATCATCTTTCCAGATGTTCCCTTAATAGTAACGTCATTGTTGTTTTCAGTTTTTATAATTATCGCCGAAATTTTTATTCCTTATCATAAGTATGTCCGAGTACTCAAGTACTTGGTTCTTTCACTTTTCGCTTATGTCATCACTGCCATTATTGTTGGAGGAAATATAAGCCAGATATTTTTTACGATAATTCCTTCCATAAGTTTGAGTTCTGACTATGCTATTATGTTCGTGGCAGTTATCGGCACAACAATTTCACCTTATCTTCTGTTCTGGCAAACATCTGAAGAGGCTGAAGAGGATGTAGCAAAACATAGAATAAAAGAGATTGGGGAAGGTAAACCAAAGGTATCCC